>VFGE01000001.1 GCA_009392515.1 SAR202 cluster bacterium
CCCGCCTCGGGCTCGAACCGAGAACCTACTGATTAAGAGTCAGTTGCTCTGCCAAATTGAGCTAGCGGGCCTCGGAACCCTGCACGGAATTTAACATTGCTATTAGTTACTGTCAATATTTTTACTACTATAAATTTTAATTCTTATCGTGCTATTATGTGAATTATATTGTAAATACTAAAAAAAACTAATGAATTACGCCCTGTAAACTATAATAATTTAACAAATAACCATGAAAATAAAAGATTTTGGCGAATTTAATATTATTGAATATATATCCAATACTCTTTCTAAAGATAAAGTACAAACCTCACTCAGCAATTCTTTAGATATACAAATTGGTGTAGGTGATGATACTGCTGCTTGGCAAACCCAACCAGGTTTGCAATTAGCCACAACCGACACAATGGTTGATCAGATTCATTTTATATTAAACACATCTAATTTAATTGATATTGGTTGGAAATCTATAGCTACTAATTTAAGTGATATAGCCTCTATGGGAGGCACTCCTACTACGGCTTTAATAACCTTAGGACTACCTGGAGAAATGAAAATAACCGACTTAAAATCTCTTTATCATGGAATAATCGAATGCGCATCGACTTATAACACAAAAATTATTGGAGGAGATATTGTAAAATCCCCAATACTTTTTATAACAGTTGCTGTGTACGGTGTTTGCCAAAACCCCACTATGCAACGTTCTCTACTTAAAGAAAACGACTTGATCGGAATAACTGGCTTTACAGGGTTATCAAAAGCAGGATTAGAGCTATCCAAACCAAAAAATGAATTAAAAAATCTAACACCAAATAATTCCCAAATGTTTTACAACGCTCATTTCAGGCCAAAACCAAAGATTAAGGAAGGAAAAATACTGAAAGAAATAGGTGCTATATGTGCCATGGATATAAGTGATGGATTATTTAGTGATCTCAATAAAATGCTTACTGCTAGCCAAATTGGTGCAGTCATCAATCAATCTTCTGTTCCTATCCATCCTGAAATTTCTAAAGTTTTTCCTAACTCAGATTTTGAAATGGCTACTAATGGAGGAGAAGATTATGAAATTTTATTTGGGATTTCGTCTAATAAACTAGATAAAGTAAAATCCTTATTACCAGAATCTCATATCATTGGAAAAGCTTGTTCTGGTGAAGCAGGAGTAATAGAATTGATTGCAGATGATAAAACATACAAATTAAATCGATTCAATGGATGGGATCATTTTAGACAATGAATAGCTTTACCTATATTTCTATATCTGAGGAACAAACACAATCACTAGGCCAAGCTATAGCTCAATTCGCAGCCAGTGATTGTTTATTATTATTAAAAGGAGACTTGGGTACTGGAAAAACCACGCTAACTCAGTCAATTGTCAAAAATATCGATTCTAGTATAAAGGTAAAAAGCCCAACTTTTGTAATAGCTCATGAATACCGATCAGATCCACTGATATACCACGTAGACCTTTATCGTATTGAAGACGAAATTGATTTTTATGACATAGGAATTTTAGAACTAATTAGAGAAGACACCCTATGTATTATAGAATGGCCTGATAAATTTGTAGACATGTTACCACAAGCATATATTATTATAGATATAAAAATCATAGATGATGCATCAAGAGAATTTAAATTTTCATCCAAAGGCAACTTTCACAACAAAGTTTTAACGAATATACAATCTGCAGTAAATGCAATCAAATAAAATTAATGTTATTAGCAATAGATACCACAAATAAAAATTCTGGAATAGCTTTAATCGACAAAAATAAAACAATTGTCGAATTAATAGAATGGAATACCACATATAACCATACCCCAGACTTATTACCTAATATCCATAAAATCTTAACTAACTCTAAATGTGAATTTAGAGATCTCCATGGTATATCCATTAATATCGGCCCTGGTCAATTTAGTGGATTGAGAGTTGGTCTAACTACTGCAAAAACGATTTCATGGTCATATAATCTCCCATTAGTTACATCAACGAGCCTTGAAGTCGAAGCTTATAGCCATCAAAATTTTGATGGTATCGTATGTCCAGTTATTTTACTTAATAAATTACAAATTGCATGGTCAATGTATAATTTTCAACTAGATACATTGCCTGAGATCTACGAAACACATATAGACACTATTGATACATTCTCTGACAATATCAAATTAGCAATCGAACAATCTACGTTATATGAGCAAAACTTTATCCTATGTGGAGATTCTATTTCCAATTTTATAAAATTGGAAATAAATAATAAATACAGATTTATGAATAGTACATCTAGCGAAAGAATAATTAATTTAGCAACAATAGGGTTAGAAAAATTAAATAATAATGAAATAGCTGATACAACAATTATAGAGCCATTTTATTTAAAACCCCCTAGTGTAACAAAACCCAAATAATAAAGGAGAAACAAAATGGAAAAAACATTAGTATTATTAAAACCAGACACTCTGCAAAGAAATCTTGTCGGCCCAATAATTTCTAGATTAGAACAAAGAGGATTAACAATAATCGGACTCAAACTACTACAAATGAATAACGAATTAGCTTCAAAACATTATTCTGCACACGTTGATAAACCATTTTTTGGACCATTGGTCGAATTTATAACATCAGGACCAATCATTGCAATTGCTTTACAAGGAAAAGATAGTGTAAATGTAGTAAGAAATACAATGGGATCAACAAACCCAGTTGATGCCAATCCAGGGACA
>VFGE01000002.1 GCA_009392515.1 SAR202 cluster bacterium
CGAGGGAGCTCATCACCCCCAACCCGCTTAGCAGGCGGGCGCACTAGGCCACTATGCGATTCCTCCCTAAATCAAAAAATATCTTTATTTAGGATAGAAGATGATTATACTCATGAAACCTACTTATAGCAATATTAGATATATTTTATTCAATTAAAGTTTTTTCCATATTGCCCCATTCTTTACCAACTTTGTATTCGATTTTTAATGGCACCAATAGTTTTAAAGAATTAGTCATTAATTTATTAAGTATTTCTTTTATTTCTGAAATTTCATCTTCGGGGCATTCAAATATTAATTCATCATGTACTTGTAATAGCATTTTTGTGTTTAATTTGTTTAGATTTATTTGTGATTGTATTTTAATCATAGCAATTTTTATTATGTCTGCTGCAGTACCTTGAATAGGCATATTTATAGCCATTCTTTCAGCAGCATTTCGTACTTGGAAATTAGAATGGCTAATTTCTGGAATGTATCTCCTTCGACCTGAAAGAGTTTCAACATATCCATTGTCTAAGGCACTTTGTTTTGTTGTATTAATGTAATCATTGATTTTGGGGTATTTTTCAAAATATTCATTAATAAATAAATTGCTTTCTTGGTAGTTTAAATTGGTTTGCCTAGTCATTCCATGAGCTGAAAGGCCATAAATTACGCCAAAATTCATGATTTTTGCTATTCTTCTCATTGAAGGATCAACATTATCCTGAGGTACTTTGTAAACTAAGGAAGCCGTAGCAGAATGTATATCCTGATCGTTATTAAAGGCTGAAATCAAGTTAGGATCTTCAGAATAATGTGCTAGAACTCTAAGCTCTATTTGTGAATAGTCTGCAGATAAAAGAAGACAGTCATTTTTTGAGATAAATGCTTTTCTTACCTCATTTCCAAGTTCAGTTCTAACAGGAATATTCTGTAAATTTGGGTCACTTGACGAGAATCTTCCAGTTGAAGAGCCAACTTGATTATATTTTGTATGAATTCTTCCTGTTTTATCATTAATAAGTTTTGGTAGAGAGTCTAAATAAGTAGATTTTAGTTTAGCTAATTGCCTATATTCTAGAACTAAATCGATTACAAAGTGGGCATCCCTTATATCTTCTAAATAATTTGAATTTGTAGAAAAGCCTGTTTTTGTTTTCGAAGGAAGTGGTAAGTTGTTTTCTTTTAACAAATTTGTTGGTATTAATTTTTCGAATAAAATTGTTCCTAGTTGTTGTGGTGAGTTTATGTTGAACGATTGTGCAGCTGCTTCATAAATATTATTTTCTAAAATAGCTAATTTGGACTCAATTAGAGCTGACATTTCGTTTAGCTTATCAGAATCTATACAAATACCTTCGAGTTGCATATCAACTAAAATAGGAGTGAGTGGCATTTCTATATTAAAAAATAAATTAGACATTCCTTTATCTTTGATTTCATTTTCAAGAATCGATTGTAATCTATATGTCATGTCGGAATCTCGACATGCATATTCTGAGGCATTTTCTATTGGAACCTGATCAAAAGTTATTTGTTTTTTTCCAGAACCAATTAATTCATTAATTGGAGACATTGGTTCATTTAACAAATCGAAAGAGAGTTGTTTTAATCCTATTGCATTATACCCCAAGATCTGGGCTGCAATCATTGTATCAAAGGTAAAGCAATTGACTTCAATATTATGATTTTTTAGTACCGTTAAATCGTAATTCGCATTATGAGCATATTTTTTTACATCTTTAGATTGAAAAATATTTTGCAGATGGGGGAGAGCATCCTCCATTGATATTTGTCTACCTTGTTCATGGCCCAAAGGGATATAAAATCCAGTGCCTATCTGTTCCGAAATTGATATACCAACTAGTTTTGCTGTAGTTGGGATAAGAGAAGTTGTTTCTGTATCAAATGCAAAAGAGGTAGCTTTTAATAGTTTCTTTTCAAGTTTGTGTAATTCTGATAACTCATTAATTACTTCATATCTAGTATCTATTATGGGCTCTTTATTTATATCAGAACCAGGCTTAATTGCATTATCCTGGTCAGATAGAGTAAATAATTTTTCTGCTCGGTCATATAAACTAAAAAATTCATACTTTTTTAATACATTCCCCACTTTAGATAAATCTAATTCACCAATTTTGAGTTTGTTGAAATCAATTGTTAAAGGAACTGTTCGTACGATAGTTGCAAGATATTTGCTTTGAATTGCTTGTGTTTTGTGGTTTTCTAGTAAGTTTTTTATTCTTTCAGGCGTTACATCATTAATGTTGTTATAAAGATTTTCAATAGAAGAATAATCACGAATTAACTTAATAGCAGTTTTAGTACCTATACCTGGTACTCCAGGTATATTATCTGAAGAATCTCCTTGTAAGCCTTTGATATCGGTTTGTTGGTTTGGTTTAATACCCTCATATCGTTCAATTACTGCCTTTTCGTCATATAGTTTTTGATTTTGACTACCTGTATGCATTATTACTTTTGTATTATCTGAAACTAGTTGTAAAGTATCAGAGTCACCGGTAAGGATATATGTGTTTATTTTATTTTGCTCTGCATTGAGTGAAATTGTTCCAATAAGATCATCAGCTTCATACCCTGCAAGTTCAAAAATTGTAATATCAAAAGCATCTGCAATTTCTTTTACTATAGAAAACTGTTGTATTAATTCGGGTTCACTTTTTGTCCTGTTAGATTTGTATTCTGAATATTGCTCATGTCTAAATGTTGGTTTTGGGGTGTCAAACGTTAAAGCTATATGTGTTGGTTTCCATTCACGGATTGTTTTAATTAATGTATTAAGAAATCCATAAGCCCCACGAACTTCTTGTCCATTTGAGCGAGTGATCATAGGTCTGCGAATACCGTGAAAGGACCTATGGACTAAGGCATGTCCATCAATAACTAAAAGGTATTGTTCATTGTTTTCTTGCATTTGGCTACTATTATACTAAACATATTCATTCAATTCAGTATTTAGAGTATTTGGCTTAAGAATAATTTTGTACGTTCTTCTTGTGGGTTTGTGAAAAAATGTTCCGGAGTACCTTCTTCTACAAT
>VFGE01000003.1 GCA_009392515.1 SAR202 cluster bacterium
ACTCCTGACCTCTTCAATGCCATTGAAGCGCTCTCCCAGCTGAGCTACAGCCCCATCTTTAACAAATTAGAGTAATCTACAACCTAATCAGATACTGTTAAGACATCTCTTCCATTAAGTATACGACGTCGGTGTTATTGTGTTTTTCATCCCATTCGACCATCCAAGGTGCACTCATTGCTTCTTGCATTTTGTCAAAATCTAGCACATGCGCAATTGTAACGACTTTACACCATCCTTCTTTATCGTATGGAAGTTCAGCACTTTCATGTTCCGTCATAGTTCCTGGAAATTCAGTAATGGCTTTTGACATAACATTTTTGAAGTCATCAAATGTGCCTTCAAAAGTAGATGTAAAACAAACATTCATTTACGTTCTCCTTTGGTTTTTTTCTGGCATGCTAACCAGACTATTCGGAATACCTTATACAGAACCACTGCTCAGCACCGAATTTATAGCATCTATTTTCTTATATATAGAATGCAAGTTAACATATTTTTTCAGGACAATAAATACATGAAAAAATTTAACCAACAATTATACGAACAGTTATGTATAATTACCTCTATTACAACTATATATAATTACTGGAGTCTGATTTATGTCACTGGATTTGGGGCTAACATTAATCCCAATAGAGATTTCATTTATTGAATTTATAGTCCTTTGTTTAATTAGTTTTTTTTCATCTGCACTTTCTGCTTCTATAGGGTTAGGTGGTGGAATTATGACTATTACCGCTTTTATATACCTAATCAACCCACTAGCAGTAATACCTGTACATGCAATTACACAAGCAAATTCTAATTTTTTCAGGGCTCTAATGATGAGGAAAGATATAAGTTATACTTGGATTAAACCTTTCATAGGAGGAACAATATTAGGTGTCACAATTGGCGGACAACTTGCATTTAACATGCCCAAACATTTACTAGAAGGAATTATTGGTATATTTGTAATTTATTCATTATGGGGTCCTAAGTCGATTAATTTTACTAAACCAACAAATCTTATATCGTTGTTTACAGGTATAATCACATCTTTTGCTACTATGTTTGTTGGCGGTACTGGTCCTTTAGTTGCTCCATTTGTTAAATCTACAACAAATGATAGAAAAGTCATCGTAGCAACTCAAGGTGCCTATATGTCTATACAACATGGACTAAAGATCTTAGTATTTGGGATATTAGGATTTAATTTTGGCCCGTACATAGTCTTAATAATTTCTATTGTTCTATTTGGAATATTAGGGACATGGTTTGGTAAATACCTACTTAATCTTATGCCAGAAAGATTATTTATTATAGGATTCAATTCAATTATTACAGCTCTAGCAATAAAATTAATTTACTCTCCAATTAAAGTGTGGTTTTTTTAGGTTAACTTATATTTGGAAAGGATATATAAAAATGGGCTTTTCATTGGAATTTATAAAAAACCCAATTCAAATTGGTTCACCTTTCCCTTCATCTCAATCTCTTGCAAAACTAATAGTAGATTCAGCCAAATTACAATCAAATGCAACGATAGTTGAACTTGGCCCAGGAACTGGCAGTATTACCAAACAAATACTGAAACAAACTTCTTCTGATAGCCTTTTTTTTGCAATAGAAATTAATGAAATGCTTTACAAAAAATTTAAGGAAAACTTTCCAGATACAATAATTCACCACGGTACAGCAAATGAAATAAAAAAATATTTAAAAATACATGATAGAACTCAGGTTGATTGTATTATATCTGCAATACCATGGGCCACTTTATCTATTGATCTACAACAAGAATTATTTTCCGAAATATATGATGTACTTGCACCTGGTGGTAAGTTTATTACTATTGCATTATTGATTGGAACCTTTTTCTCTAGGGGTAAAAAATTTAAGCAATTACTTAATTCTAATTTTAAATTAGTTAATAAAACTCCTGTCGTGTGGAAAAACTTACCTCCAGCTATTGCATATATTTGTGAAAAGTAAGTTCAATTACTTAAGTGTTTTGAAATATCTTCAAAACTCTCCACAGCAATATCAAATCTAGATAAGTCGCCGTAGTCTTCGCTTTTCCCTGTTCCGAATTCATTTGGTCTATGGACATAACATGTTTTCATGCCAGCTCTATTTGCTCCATCCAAATCATATGCATGAGACGCTACCATCATTGATTCTTTTGGTAATACATCTAACATTTTTATTGCCCCTAAGTAAACTTTTGGATCTGGTTTATATGTTCCAAAAAATTCAGTCGATAATATAGTATCCCAAGGGGCATTAGAATTTTTTGAAAGTTTAACCAACATAGATAAATTACCATTAGAAAGTGCTGAAATTATATAATTTTCTTTTAAATCTTTTAGTCCGGATAATGAGTCACTCCATGGAATTAACCTATGCCATGACTGATTAAATTCAATTAATTTATTTTTATCTATGTTTTGTATCTTAAGTTCTTCTAATAATTTGTTCAGAACTTCCATATGAATATCATCCATAGAGAGATACGTTCTTTCTCCTTTAGCAACTTGAGATTGTAGTAATCTAAATCCTGCTCTCCAATTATCCGTAAACTTGAATTCATCAAATGTTAAATTATTTTCTTTTGTAAAAGTTTTTGTTTCTTGATAAATAGAATTATGCCAATCAAAAACAGTTCCAAATACATCAAAAAAAATTGCTCTTACATTTTTTATTTTCTTCATAATTATAGATTCTTGATTATAAACCTAGTCGGTTTGATTCTTCATGTACTTTATCTAAATATTGCTTAGCCCCAGATATTAATAGTCTATTAACAGAACTATGGAAGTAACGAACACCAAATTCTAGCCACATAGTAGTTTGGTCTTCTGGACAACTACATCCTGCCCATTTACCTGCATCTAGAACTTTACCAAGAGCCTTTTTACCTGCTTCAACAACCTTCGGATGAGTCATTTGCCCAGGATATCCCATAGCTGTAGATAAATCACCGTGCCCAACAAAAACAACATCAACCCCATCTACTTTAGCAATTTCTTCTGCATTCTCAATCCCCTGTGGAGTTTCTACCATAATACAAACCAAAGTTTCTTCATTACCATGATTAAGGTAATCTGGAGCTGACATACCTAATCCAAACTTATTATTTCTATTTGCAACAAAATATCCCCTTTTACCCACTGGAGGATATTTAACTGAATCAACAATAATTTTTGCTTCTTCAGCTGTCTGAACTTGAGGTGCCTGAATACCGTGTGCTCCTAAATCTAAAAATGGTCGAATAATTTCCGGCGTATTTCCTATAGGTCTAACAATAGGAGTTATGTTAGATGATTCACAACTTTGCACACATTGTGGAAATACCTTAGTA
>VFGE01000004.1 GCA_009392515.1 SAR202 cluster bacterium
CCCATGAATCATCTCTTGGCATTACGGTAGAATCCGCACCACCATAACCACCATGAATAAATACAACAGGGGGGCCATTACCTACAATTTCATAAAATATATTTATGCCATTAAGAGTTGCTACAGACATAATGGTATACCTAGAAATTAACTATCTTCAGGTTTTTCATCTAAAATAAATTCACCGGTTGAAGTCATTGTATAAACTTCACTTGTTTCATCAGGTACTATACCTTCTAAAGGCTTACCTTCGATATGGACAATAGCATCTTCTGATAAGAGATTGAAATTTTTAATGGCAGTTTTTAAAGCTTGTCGACTTTCTAAACCCATTCTATTCAAGCAAGGATTCATTACATCATTAATCACTGTACGAGGATTTCCCAAACCTGCTGCAAGTGTGCATCTAACAAATTCCTCAGCATTTGGGAGTTGAACTACAGGCATTTTGTAATGATTGGAGACTTTTGCTAAAGCGTCTAATGCTTGGTCAGGAAAATATTTCATATAAATGCGAACTATGTTAGTAAAGTTAGCTTCATGAGCGCCTTCATCCCGTTCAGGGAATCCTATTGCTCCTGATATCGCAGGATATATACGACTACCATCTTTAGCTCTAGGGCTACCGTATTCTTCCCATATTCTTATACGGGTTTGAGTATAATTCCAACGAGTTTGTCTTTCTTGGAAAATTGCATATGCTGAAGCAAGAAGAGGTGTAGCTTGGTAACCAGTTTGTTCTTCAAATGTCCAGTGGTATTCTTGAGTTTCAGCTATAAATTTATCTGTTTCTTCTTTTGTAGCTAAACCTGAATCAATAAGAGATGTTTGGAAGGTTTTGCCGTGTCGACTTTCTTCATATCCCCATTGTATATATAGTTGAGCTGTAGTTAAGCTATTACCTGCAGCTTTTATACCCCCAAAAACATAATCATCTACTATAGATTCCACACCCATAAACCCAAACAGGATTTCTTTGGTATCATCTGTGATCATATGGCCATACTTCTCCATTTCATCACGTTCTTTTAATTTATCAGGAAACCAAAGACGAGTTTTTGCTGCTTTTTCAAAGTAAATATCATAGTTTTCGCGAACTTCTTTTTGAACCGCGGCTTCTTTCCCTTCTCGTGTGAATGGTCCAGGGACGATAGTTACCAAGTATAATTCTCCTATTATAATATTTTTGTGAATTATATCACAAAAGGTCTTTCAAAACTATTTTTTATAATCTAGTAATCTTCTTTGTTAATTACAAGACATCTTAAGGTACAATTTATTGTTGATGTTGTAAATATGTTTCGATTGTTAAATCCCTGTAAGGATATGGGCGATTATGTTGTTCTGAGAGTAAAATTTGTTTTGTTCGTTCTCTTGATCGATTTTTTTTATCTTCTGATAAAGAGTCATAACATTTAGGGCAGGATACATCTTTTTCATATTTATTGGTTTTTTTATCTTCTGAAGAGATAGGATTATTGCATCCTCGACATAGATCATACGTTCCTTTTTGTAATTCATGTGTTACAGACACCCTGTTGTCAAAAACAAAACACTCTCCTTCCCAAAAGCTGTTTTGTTTATGGATCTCTTCTAAATATTTTAATATTCCACCCTTGAGTTGAAATACATTTTCAAAACCTTGTGACTTCATATAATATGATGCTTTTTCACATCGTATTCCACCTGTACAAAACATCGCAATATTTTTGTCTTTTGAATCAGACAATTTTTCATCGATATAATTTTTAAATTCAAGAAAGGATTCTGTATTGGGTTTTAATGCATTATTAAATGAGCCAATGTTGCTTTCATATTCATTTCGTACATCAATCACAATGGTGTCATTTTGATTTATTAATTTATTCCATTCATTTGGGGAGACCATTTCTCCTCTTGGGTTTGTGGGGTCTATTGACGAGCCAAGCATAGTGATGATTTCTTTTTTTTCTTTAACCTTCAATCTATAAAAAGGCATGATTTCTGCGAGAGAATATTTTGTATTTAGGTTTTTAAAACCTAGATTGGTTACATATTGAGCAAATTTGTCAATTGATGAAATAAATCCAGCAAGAGTTCCATTAATACCTTCTGGGGCTACAATAACTGTTCCACGTATATTTTCATGTTCACAAAAGGAATAAATACTGTTTGCTATTGACGACAAGTTATCAATTTTAGCAAATTCATAAAATGCCATAATTTTGAATGAATTATCCAATTATCTATCCGTGTTAATTATTAAGTTTTATATATGGAAATATTCTGAAAGTATAATTCACTTTTTTCATTCATGCTATAGTGTTTATCTCTTGATTTTATGAAACTAGTTAAGCTAGACTAACCACACTCAACAAAGATAATAAAGTGAGGCATTAAATGACAAATGAATATACCGTTCCATCAAATTGGGATACAGAAGCAGAAGTAGTTATTGTTGGCTTTGGTGGGGCTGGTGCGGCAGCATCCATTACTGCTAGTGATTTAGGTGCTAAGGTGATCATTCTGGAAAAAGCTCCCCAAGGGAGACATGGAGGAAATACTAAAGTTGCAGCTCAAGGATATCTTAATCCTGATTCAATTGAAGGAGCTGTAGCTTATCTTACAGCTATGTGTGGGCCATATGAAGTTCCAGAAGATATGGTTCAGGTTTGGGCTGAAGAGGTTTGTCAAAATAATGATTGGATAACAAGTATTGGTGGAGATCCTCAAGAGCACCAATTTCAGGTGGGAATTGAATATCCAGAATTACCAGGTTCAGAGTCAACTCATAAATTTCATCATGGAGATATTTTAGGGTATTCAGAAACGTGGAAATTTTTTGATCAGGCTGTTCAGGAACGACCGATCGAAATACTTTATGAAACACCAGGAAAAGAATTAATTCAAAATGATATCACTAAAGAAATTATCGGAGTTAAGGCTATTAGAGACGGTAAACCATATTATGTGAAAGCTACTAAAGGGGTAATTTTAACTTGTGGTGGATTTGAAAACAATCAAGAAATGATTAGAAATTATCTTCCGGGCATTCCCTATTGTTATACAAATGGTTCCCCTTACAATGAGGGTGACGGTATAACTATGGCAATGACAGTTGGGGCTGAGCTTTGGCATATGAATAATTTTGCCGGTCCATCATTTGCATTAAAAGTTGATGAATATCCAACATCCTTTTCAATGCAAGCGTTGCATTTTTCTAAAGAAACACCAGGTGGAATGATCGTTATTGGATCAAATGGCGAAAGATTTTGGGATGAGAAATATAAGACACATCATGGAAAAGTCAAAAATAACGGTGTATGGGCTCCATTAACTGCTCCATGTCCTTTGTATATGATTTTTGATCACACTTTATTCACTTCAGGTCCTTTGTATGATAAAGAGCCAAGAAGTGCATGGAATCCAATGGTTGATCAGTATGATTGGAGTGATTCCAATGAAGCAGAACTTGCAAAAGGATGGATAAAAAAAGCAGATACTATTGAGGATTTAGCAGATCAAATTAATCATGACCCAGCAGTATTGCAAGATACTATTAACAAATGGAATTATTCATGTGAACTTGGTGAAGATATTGAATACGGCAGAAAACTCATGTTAAATCAGTTAATTACTGCTCCATTTTATGCTGTTGAGTTATCACCAGCAATGCTAAATACTCAAGGTGGCCCAAGAAGAAATACTAAAGCACAGATTATACGACCTGATGGATCACCTATACCTCGACTATATAGTTCTGGAGAACTTGGTTCTATATATAGTTATCTTTATCAAGGTACGGGAAATATTGGCGAGTGTTTTGCATTTGGGCGAATTGCTGCCCGAAATGCTGTAGCCGATAGTCCTTGGGGATAGGTTAATTTTTTAAAGTGAGGCATTAAATGACAAATGAATATACCGTTCCATCAAATTGGGATACA
>VFGE01000005.1 GCA_009392515.1 SAR202 cluster bacterium
GCTATTGGTGTTGGTATAGATGTAACCATTGGTGTTAATTCTGGAGTTGGGATTGGGGTTTGGGTTGGAACAGGGATTTCTGTAGGTGTAGGAGTAGCAATATTTTCGCTCTCTTCAATTTCGGATAATTCTGCTAAGCTACAACTAAATGTAAATAAACTTGCCAGTAGTAACAAAACAATCAATCTGGTTGGCTCAACTAAGTATCTCAACATATTGACCACACTTCCCCAATTAGTTTTTTATTTTTTTAATCTTTCTATTATGAATAATAACAGCATTTGCTATTAATCCGAACGATATCAGGATAAAAGGAACTAAGATTGTATTTATATCTGCTAAAAAGCCATCAATTATAGTTAAACTTACGTCATTTAATTCATTATAAGTTAATTCTATGGCCTTTAAATTAGCAGATTGTGCAGATTGAGTAAAAGCTTGTGTAATTAAATTTTTCAAAAAGAAACTATATGCTCCATTCAAAGTAGCAAAGGTTACAACTGAAGTAATTAATATAGGTATAGCACTCCACCCTAATCTACCATACCAAGTTTGTCCTCCCAATATTCCTATAGAAATAATGAACAAGACTGCTAGGATGTATAAAATAATCTTGATATATCTATCACCTGTTGATTTGATAATTTTACGTACTAGATTTGTATTTAGATAGGTATCCAAGTGTGGGCGTAAATCTTTTTCAGTAACTGTATACCCCGAACTTATTATATTTCGTATTTTTTCAAGATGATTTTCTTGAGATTCAATTGAGTCTCCATACCCCCTAAGACCTATATAAAATTGGTTAAGGTATTCCTCATCGAAATTCAAGCCATCTATCGTCCATAACCTAATCTCTTCTATAAGAGCTAATTGGACGGGGGAAAGATATGAATTTAATTCGTCCTCTGTGAACACATAATTGGTTGGAATATTATTATTAAGAATAGATTCAACTTCTTGTAATATAGATGTTTTTATATCTAGGATTGAGTCTTCTAGCATTTTGTCATATATATATAAATCATCAAAATTTATTGATAACACAGCCAAAATAAGCCGTAATTCTATGCTATCTGGAAGAGTTGCTAATTTTTGTGGATAACAATTAGGAATTGTATCAATAGTCTGAGATAGTAATGACAAAGTCACTTCAGTACTACATATAGGTAATTGTTCAATAGTATAATCTAATTGTTTTTCTGCTTCTTTGAGAATTAACTGGTTTATAACAGGAGTCAATTCTTTTATATCAATTTCTATATCCATAGTCTTAGATTTCCCGATCAAATAAAGATAGATTTGATCAACTAGGTCATCTCCAATTTGATTTACAATATTTTGATCTAAATTGGAACTAAGGTTTTCAGAATTCTCAGTGAGTGAAAATTCATTATTGAAAGCGACTCCTTCAGGTAAATCAAAAGAATTGAGATCAAACTGTGAGAGTATCAAACCGCCTGCTTTATCGATCGCAACATTATAAACGTTTTGTTCTTGCAATAACTGTTTAAATGGTTCAAGAACTTCCCTAATATTATTCTTTATTTTGATATTCAATTCGAATGTTTCAGTTTCACCTGACAAATAGTTATATGCTGTATCCAAAGTCGTATCATAGGTAGATTCATACCATTTGTAATAAAGCAAAGAAGTTATTAGTAATTCAACGTCAGATTTTTCTAAATTGATTCCTAAAGGTAATTCTTCAGCATTTTTGACACGTATTGAAATATCTTCAACAGTTGCGTGAGTAACTGCATTGTATATATCTGTTTTAAATTCATTATTATTTAATTCAATTACTAATTGATCAGTTATTTTTTTTACATCCAAATATACGCTTGCATGATCATTAATACCAGTTAAATAAGGTATAAATTCACTTAAAGTCATTAATACTATTTGGTCTACCCAAGTACTTGGAATAGTATTTGTCAAAATTCTATATACATCATCTTTTATGTTATAGTTATCGCCCTTTAATTGACCTGGTAAAGTCTCATCTATAAGTGTTGGAAGAATATTATTATAAACACGATCTGAAATATTGGTGTTAGTATAATTTTTCATATAAAATTCTGAATCTAAAAGTACTGCACGAGCATACACTAGTAATATTAGAGGAAAAATAAACACTACAAAAACAACTAGTAGTGGAGGAATTAACAACCGCCTTAAAACAATCATATAATAATTATTACCTCTTTTTATGTATCAAATATAAATTATTTTTCTTATCTAGATTTTACAGTATAATGCATAAATAAAATTAATGGTGGGAAATTGGAAAAGAACAATTTTAAAAAGTGGAAAGAAAAAGTACTAAAACCATTTATCACTATTAATGGTGAACGAAAACCTGTTTTTACTACTCTTTCGAATCAAGAAATACAATCTACATACAACGATCGGAATCAAACTAAGGAAGAATTTCCTGGGGAATTTCCTTATACGCGGGGCATTTATCCTAGCATGTACAGAAGTCGTTTATGGACAATGAGGCAATATTCAGGCTTCTCTAATCCCGAAAAATCAAATGAACGATTTAAACATCTTTTAGAACAGGGACAAAACGGCCTGTCAGTTGCCTTTGACCTACCTACACAAATAGGATATGACTCTGATAATCCTCTTGCAGAAAGTGAAGTGGGGAAAGTAGGGGTTCCCATTGACACTCTTGCAGATATGGAAACCCTATTTCATGATATACCTTTGGACCAAATTAGTACCTCAATGACTATCAATGCAACAGCCCCAATTTTACTTGCTATGTATGTTGCTCTTGCAAAAAAACAAAATGTTCCTCTTGAACAGTTACGAGGAACATTGCAAAACGACATTCTAAAAGAATATATAGCTCGAGGTACATATATATACCCACCTAAAGAATCAATGAAACTGATTACGGATGTTTTTGAATATTGTTCCAAAACCTTACACAAATGGAATCCAATAAGTATTAGTGGTTACCATATTCGCGAAGCTGGAAGCACCGCAATACAAGAGTTGGCTTTTACTTTTTCAAATGCAATTGAGTATATAAAGTCAGCTCTAGAAGCAGGATTAACAATTGATGAATTTTGTCCACAAATTTCTTTTTTCTTTGTAGCTCAAAATAATCTCATTGAAGAAGTTGCTAAATATCGTGCAGCGCGAAGAATTTGGGCCAAAATTACAAAGGAAATGTTTAATGCTAAAAACCCCAAATCATCTATGCTACGATTTCACGTTCAAACCGCTGGTGTGACTCTTACTGCCCAACAACCCGATAACAACATTGTACGCAGTACAATACAGGCTATGGCTGCTGTGCTTGGTGGGGCACAATCGCTTCATGTTAATTCAAAAGATGAAGCCTTAGGGCTACCTTCAGAACATTCTGCTGTTATCTCACTTAGAACCCAACAAATAATTGCTTTAGAAAGTGGAGTTGCAGATACAGTAGATCCTTTGGGAGGCTCATATTATCTTGAAAAATTGACCGATGACATAGAAAATGAAGCATTTGATTATATTAATAAAATAGAATGTATTGGTGGCGCTTTAAAGGCTTTAGAAACACAATTTCAAGAAAATGAAATAGAAGACTCCGCCTATCTATTCCAACAAGAGCTCGAAAACCAGGAAAGATATATGGTTGGAGTCAATACATTTCAAGAAGAAAGTACTGAAAATATTACTTTTCAAAAAGTTTCGAGAAAAGAAATTCAACAGCAAATCAAAAAGCTTGGTTCTATCAAAAAAAATCGTAATATTAAAAAAGTTGATGAAAGTCTGAGAAAACTCGAAAAAATTGCCAGCACTAAAGCCAACACAATGCCAGCTATTATTGAAGCTGTTGAATCCTATTCTACAATAGGTGAAATTAGTGATATATTTAGAAAAGTATATGGAGAATATTCCCCAACGTATTAATTGAATTAAAGGAAATATAATGGACAACTTGCTATACAATGAAACTGAATTAATGCTCGCAAAAACAGTGCAAGACTTTGCACAAGACTATTTAGCTCCTATGGCTCCTATATTAGATGAACGTGAGGAATTCCCCATGGAAAGCTTTCATCGTCTTGCCAGTATGGGCTTACTAGGAATTACTATCGATGA
>VFGE01000006.1 GCA_009392515.1 SAR202 cluster bacterium
CTGGAATTTTATAACCTAATAAAGATTCTATTTTTAGTAATAATTTTTTATCCTGGGGGAGAAGAAAGGTTATAGCCTCTCCTCTATTTTCTGCTCTTCCAGTTCTGCCTATTCTATGAATATAGTCATCAGTAGTACTTGGCATATCAAAATTTATCACATGTGATACTTCAGAAATATCTATTCCACGAGATGCCATATCGGTTGCAACTAAGATATCATATTTACCTTTTTTAAACCCATTAATAGATTGTTGGCGACGATTTTGTGACATATTTCCTTGTAAAAGAGTGGCATTCAATTTGGCTGCTTCCAAATCATTCCATAATCTTTTTGCTCTATGTTTAGTTCGTGTAAATACGATTACTTTACCCGTAGCAGTAATTTTGAAAAATTCTAATAATAAGTTTGTCTTTAATGAAACTGATTTTATTGGATAAAGATAATGTGCAACTGTTTTTGCAGGCTCTATTTTCCCAATTTGAACTGTATGAGGATTATGTAAAATATCCTCCGTTAATTGTTTTATTTCATCAGGCATAGTTGCTGCAAAAAATAAAATTTGAATGTCTTTGGATAAGTACCTCATTATTCGTCGAACGTCAGGTAAAAACCCCATATCACACATTGTATCAGCTTCATCCAAAACTAATATTTCAACTTTAGACAAATTTATAATTCCATCTCCAATGAGATCTAATAAACGACCGGGGCATGCTATTATGATCTCCACTCCTTTTTTTAAATTCTTTACTTGTCCATATTTACTGACTCCACCATAAATAGATAAGCTCTGAATTGGCATATGTTTCGCCAAACTAATCGCTGATTGATGTATTTGTTCAGCGAGTTCACGAGTCGGAGCAATAACAAGTGCTCGTACTTTCCTTAATGATCCTTTTGAAAGTTTTTCAAGAATAGGAAGCATAAAAGATGCTGTTTTTCCAGTTCCAGTTTGAGCTAAACCTAGGACGTCCTTGCCTTGTAAAGCAATAGGAATTGCTTTTTCTTGAATTGGGGTAGGATTAACATATCCCATATCATTAATGGCTGAAAGAAGTTTTTTATTTAGAGTGAATTGGGAAAATTTCATTAATAACTAACTAGTTGCTGGATTAATACTAATCCGTTGAACAGCTGTTCCTTTTATTGGAAAATGTAAAAATGCTGCTAGTAGTCCTAAAACGACACAAGCTATCCACATAACGTCATAGGATTGATATTGATCAAACATTCTTCCTCCCAACCAAGAACCTAAAGCAGACCCTAAATTATGTGAAAACAAAGTTATCCCAAATAGCATAGAAGTAAATGATGGGCCAAAAATATCTGAAATAACACCACTGGTTAATGGTACAGTAGATAGCCATAAAAGACCTAAAATTCCTGCAAATACCATAACAGTAAATTCATTTTTAGGCATAAAAATGAAAATTAAAAAGATCAATGATCTAAATGTATAAATACTAACTAATAGGTTTTTCTTTGACATCCGATCACCTAAATAACCATACATAGTAGTGCCAAAAACGTTGAAAAGGCCAAGTAATCCCAAAGACCATCCAGCAATAGATCCTAAACCCTGATCTTGTAAATATGCAGGAAAATGAGAGCCGATGAATGTTACGTGAAAACCACATACAAAAAATCCAAGGGTCAACAAGTTAAAGTTTTTGTTCTTAATAGCTTCTTTGAATGCTTCAGAGACAGTTTGTTTAACATTATTTGAGTCTGACTGTGCGTCCTTTGAAAAACTTATGAGATAAGAAAAAATTATAAGAAGGGAACTGAAGAACATTAATACATAAACAGCTGTCAACCAACCTGCATTTTGAATTATTCCACTCATTAATGGAGTTATAAGAAATTGCCCTAGGCCTCCTGAAGCCATAACCATTCCTACAAAAAGAGATCTATTTTGAGGGCTAACTGACCTCCCCACAGCTGCCATAGCAATACCAATAAATCCTGCCGCAGCAAATCCACCAAGCAATAAAGATCCTATTAGATCAAATGAATTGGAAACATTTGATAACCAATATTGACTGATAATTTGGAGAATGACACCTAGAAAAATTGACTTTCCTGGGCCATATTTATCAGCAAGTGCACCAAATAAGGGAGCCCCTAACCCAGTAAATAGAACATTGAGAGATATCCCTATGCTGTAAATTTCTCGACCGACATTCAAATGATCTGTTAAAGGAATAAGGAAAAGGCCCCAACTATTATGCATACCTCGACTTATGAGAATTAAGCCTGCTGATCCAATAAGAACTATAGGCATAATATAACTGATACTTCGTACATTTGAACTCAATTTTGACTCCTAGATAAAACAATAGAATAAGAAATTCTCGATTTCTATGGTAGGTATAAATGTCATAAACACAAACGTCGCAGCAAGTAATAAAAGAGCCGTACTCCTAAGAATCCAGATAAAACCATATGAATATGAAGAAGAAGTATTTCCAACGAATTTTAAGGAAGAATAAAGCATAACTTCACTAAGTATCCATACTGAAATAAATGCCATTAATACGTTTGTTACAATCATGTATGCATTATAGAACAAAGCGAAATAATATCAATAAACAACCGTATATTGTAGTATATAAACAACATATCTATTGTTTTGTTGACATAATGTAGATTATATACTACAATAATTTATGTTATTACAAATTAAATAATACTACCCCGGAGGGAGAAAATGACAGCAAATAATTTGAGTGCATGGATTGATATGGCTGAAGGATTATACGATTTTTTAAACCGAAGAAAAACAACTATTAATTACAAATTTACTGATATGACAGTACTAGTACCTCAATCTACAGGCGCTAATCCCGAAAAAGCTGAATGGAACATTTCAGGAACTATTAGTGTAAGTACACAAGAAAACGCACAGGAATAAACAGAGATTATGAATTTCAAACTTGATTTAGCTGGACAACTAACAATAGAAAACGATACTCCTTTTGCTAATCTAGAATTCAAAGGAAATGAAATTAATATTCAAATTAAAGAAAACAGTCTCACATTACCGCCATTAGGCGGACTGCGAAATCTAAGAAAATTATTCATAGAATTTTCTGAATGGGTGTTTGAACTTGGATTAACCCTAAAAGTTCACATAAAAGAAAATTTAGTAATAGTTATCGGAGAAAAAGCAAAACCTAGAAAAATAGTCTCTTTTATCTCTGGAAAACATGTTGAGGTTAAAGACACTAAAGCCGTTATAAATTTAGTAAGAGGACTCTAATACTATTAGTTGAAAATCCAGTGATAAACAAAAGCCAGCTGACATAATTATTGTGGCTGGCTTTTATATTTGATTATATCAAAATATAGCTATTGGATTTACTGGAGAGCCGGTACCTCCATTTACAATTAAAGGGGCGATAACTAATAAAAATTCATAACGATTGTACTTACGACACATATTAGATAATTCTTCAAAGTTAGCATTGTCCAACAAAGGAAGCCCCATGTAGGGTATTACCACTTCATGAATAGGTATTCTTGCAGAATAATCATATGCCATAGCCCCAGATTCTTGGAGATCCCAACCTAGTATTGCAGCACTAGTGTCATACAAATATTCGATAATCGAAGGAGCGTTCCCAGGAGTATTTGGTGGAAAAGAAAATTCAAAATCAGGATTTGATTTCCAAAACACATCAGCTCCTGAACGTATTAAAACTGCATCTCCTGTTTTCGGAATTATCCCAACTAAATTTGCCCAGTCTTCAAGCTCCCATCCTTCAACCGGACGATCAAGAGCAACATAATCCTCATTTCGCAATTGAGGTATATCGTACAAAACACCTCTGGTTACAATCCCGTTTTTCCAATTATCAACAGAATTTGTAAGTGCACCTACATCAGTAACGAGTGATGGGTCTCGATCATTATACAATCTACCGCCCTCATCAACACTATTAGTAAATATGTGACATAAAGCGTCTATATGGGTATTAACAAATCCATGATAAGAAACACCCACATAATCACCAGAACTTAATGGACCTACTGTCATAATATGATCAGCAGGCCTAGGATTTCTTTTTGAATCCGAAATCACTTTTGGAGTAGCTATTGGATTAGAACACGAAACAGTCTGTCCTTCTTTTACTAAGGAATTAGCATGCCTAATACCTTCTTTGTTAATATGGTTCAGAGTGCCTAACTGATCTTCTTTACCCCATCTATTCCAATTATTATATTTAATTTTGTAATTAATATATTCTTCAATTGTGGTTGGCTGACGATCTCTTAATCCCATTTCACATACTCCTTCTTATGATTTAATAGTATATTAATAAAAAAAATGCCTAGATTCGACATTTTTTCTGATTATTGGTATAATGAGGAACGATGTAACCTCTGAATACTGTTATTAAACAACCTGTATTCTTTGCAACCTGTATGAACATCTAGAGGTCTCTTTTCAAATCTTTATTACCTTGCCTAATAAACTAACCTTGGAAGGACTATATCATGTTAACTCATTCAGAATTGGTGTTAGAAAAAAACCACCCAGCAGCATTGCGGTTTGTTCACGAAGATCCAGTTAGGCCTGAGCTTGATGCAAATTATAGAACTTCTAATGGCAGAGAAGTATTTTCTTTACAGATCTCAGAAGATCCCAGCATCCATTCTTCTATGGGTGATCACGGCCTATATTATGGCGAAAACAATCAATACAAACCTGGCGCAATAATATGTGTTGCATACACTACCGAGATTCCAAAATCTCTTGACGATATAGAAAAATATTCTTGTTCTCCACACCAAATTAATTGTATTGCAGTATTTTATACTGTGTGGAGTTACCAAAGAGGTGCAGGAAGAAAAATTGTTTTTGCTGCTGCAGAAAATATAAAACATGAATATCCAAATGTAGAACGATTTATCACCCTATCTCCTAAAACCGAAATAGCACGTACTTTCCATCTAGGGAATAATGCAATTTTACTATCAGAAAACTTAGAATCCGATAATTTCGAATACCCACTCCATAATTGATAGAATCGCATTATATTGCCTCTTTTTTGTGTA
>VFGE01000007.1 GCA_009392515.1 SAR202 cluster bacterium
CAATCCCAACTCCAGAATTAACACCAATGGTTACATCTATACCAACACCAATAGCTACACCAGAGCCAACGCCAGTAGCTACACCAGAACCAACTCCTATAGCTACACCAGAGCCAACGCCAGTAGCTACACCAGAACCAACTCCTATAGCTACACCAGAACGAGAAGTTGTATTACCAGTTGATGAAACAGATCCTGAATTTTATGGACCTAAATTGATTGCACTATCAATTGATAACACAGGTGATACTGTTAGTTTTTCTTTAGAAGCAGATACCTATGCAAGCTCTATGGCAGAAGCAAATTTATTTATAAAAAATCCTAATGGCGAACTTCAAGGCGTAGGATGTGCACCATTTTTTATACTTGAAGGAACTACAAAGGGATGTACTTTAAATCTTCAGTCCCGAGACGACTTTTGGGAACCTGTTGGTAATTACAGTTGGGAAAGATTAACGTTAAGAAATTCTTATGGCGCTCAATCTAGTTATTGGGGAGATGGGAGATTGCAAAAAGGTAAATCAGCACCTATTGAAAATAATGCTCACGAATTTACCTCAGAAAAAATATCATTTGAAAAACTCTTTATATTAAAGGAACCGGTAAATATAGATACAACTAACCTCTCTGGATTACAGTTGGTTGATTTTGAGAGTAAAGAAAGTATTGAAAGTTCAATAGAATCACTTTCAACATCAATAGACGTAACATTATATACACCAGCACCCGTAGAAAAGACTGCAGCTGAATTACAGGCAGAAGAAGAAGCAAGCCTACAAATAGAAACTGCTTCTGAATTGGAAGTTATTCCTCAAGCAGGTGCAAATTCAGGATATAGTGAACAATCTCATATTCTCTACGCTGGAACAGGTGTAACAGATCCATATGTATATTCTCTTGCTGCTCCAAATGAAGATGGGAAACTACGAAAAACAAAATCTATTGCTGGGCCAGATTCAGTAACAGGAATCTGGACAAACAGTTTAGGCGCTTCAGAGATTGTAGGTGCTTCTTCGCAATATGCAGGTAATACTCATTACTCTTGGAAACCTATAGAAGAAAATTGGCCAGCAGACCTTGAATTTGATGATAAGTGCCAATGGACGACATGCATACGACTAAATGATAATAGTTTTCTAACTACGAGTGAATATACTGACGCAACGCTCGACCGCAGACCGATAGATTTTGGAGATACAGTTACAGAATATGTCAAGCGTTCATGGGGCGGAGGTAGTGCCTCTCCTAGGGCAAATAGTTTTACCTTTACAGGAACTAAGGGGCAATATTTTGAAATTGATGTTAGCGTTCCTGAGAATTCTAATACAAGACCAGATCTAGAATTATCACTTGCTGATTCTAGTCCCGGAAAGCAATTTTATTTTAATGAAAACAAACTTCCCGGTGGACCATCTAACACAAGTAGTTTGGATCGCGAAGATTGGGACGGGGAACTTAAACTTGGTACAGAATTTTCAAAAGGTTTTATAGGTACATTACCAGAAGATGGAACGTATAACATAACGGTAATAACTAAAGGTCCTGATGTTAATTTACCTAATTGGCTAAAAGTTTTTCAGCTTGGTGCAGACATAGATGATACTGGAACGTCAGTAAATATAAACACTATGCAAAATATTGTTGAGTTTGCAGAAAATAGAAATCTAGAGCTCGTTGGCTCTATGATGACAATTAATCAAGAAATATTTAAAGTAACGGAAGTTATTAATAATAACACGGTAACTGCTGATAGAGCTCAAGATGGTACATTCGCTCAAAACCATAACAGGTGGAATGGAGTAAGCATATTAATCGGGACAAAAACTGAACGCCACTTTACCCCTAATCAGTATGGAGAAAAAATTACGGTTAGCCTTTCTGAAGGCGGAGTTCGTGTTGTTAAACCTGTTGCCCCAACATCGATTTCAACAGAAGCAGGCGTTGGTAGTGTTAAAGTAACATGGTCAGCCCCTACAATGGATATAGAGGGAAGATCTAATCCGATAATTGATAGTTATACTATCGGAGCACGAACTAAAGAAACACATAGTACCCTAGAATCGAGGGCAAATAATCCAGGAATAACAGTTACTGTCGGAAGTGATGCAACAAGCGCTACACTTAATGGATTAACCAATGGTCTTAGATATTATATTTATGTAACTGCAAACAATGAAAAGGGAAGTAGTAGTGAAGCCTATGTAGGTGGTTCTAAAACAGTTATTCCTAGTAAACCTTCACCATTTTCAGCATATGCAAATACAGTAAATTGGGACAATACAGGTCAAGCTACATATTTGAGAGAAACCAAATTTTTATGCCCAGATCCTGACATGCCGGGGAGCCTTAAGGATTTTTGTGATCCAGAAGAGAATGGACCTCAAACCTATAGTGTAGATTGCGGAACTCCCCTTACAACAATAATGGATCCAAACTCGGTTAGGAGGTCTCTCGTAGGATATGATGGACAGCCGATTGATTTTTCATGGGATATGAATGCTAATTCTATGCATGGTACTTCTCGTGTGCCAGGTAAAGTAGGGCAAGATCTTCTATTAAATTATAGTTTATATCCAAACTCTATTCCTTCTTATGCAGGGTGTGTGAATTCAGAAATTACCGTCGATGGAGAGATCGATGAGTGGCCGTTTGAAGGTAAAGCTGGACAGTGGGTTGAAATTACCATGGACCCTACATATTTTGGGGATAAGTGGAGTTACAATCCTAATCTTGATAAATTAATACCTATTCTTGAACTTGTAGCTCCTAATCCTCCACCAGGATCAGTTCCTTTCTCTAAATCTGTGGATCAAGGTGTTCCTGTTGAAGAAGATATTTCTTGTTATGCAGGTTATTGCTCAAGTGGAGAGATATATCCAGGTGAAACTAAAGGTGGACACATTAGCAATTTGCGTTCTACAGATATATGGAAATTTGAAGCTATCGCAGGCGAAAAATATAATATTGTTATTGAGTTTAATCCTAATTTAGGGATTGCATCCGAACAAAGATACGGAAAAAACTTTGATACTGGTATGCCTTTAACAACTAAAGAATATCATCTAAAACATGGACCTCTAATGACGTATATTTATGGGACACCTGCAGATCCACTTGAATGTTGGCCTTTAAATGGAACTTTTGGTGATGAAAATGCTGAATGTCCTAAGAGGAAAAATGGAACTACACTTGGTGGGCCACAATCGATATTTATGTGGGCTAATAATAATAGTCGACGAGAGTATAACAGTATTGAGATAAAAGAAACCGGATCTCAAATGATCCACATATCAGCTAATAGTAGCTGGGAAGGGAGAGATTGTAGTGACCCTTGTCCATCGGATTCAAGATTATATGATGGTGCAGGATTCCCTGTCTATCAAGTATCACTAACAAAAGTTGCTGATGCTCCTGAAGTGTGGAATGAAAGACCAAATACAATATCTTTAGATTTACTTCAGGCTGGATATACTGGAGAAATTATTGAGTATGACCAAACTATTGATACAGATTTTGAGTTTAATGGAGAAGTTGATTCCTACCACTTTTATGGTAGAGCTGGTGAATCAATCTCAGCTATGTTGACTCCAACACTCACAAAGATTGAATTTTTTGATAGATTTGCGGTAAATGGAGAAGAAAATGAATTAGACAAATCAGTTGACTGTCTGAAGATAGCTACCTATGAAAATGAACGAAGAGATGCAGAGGGAAAGATTATTCATGATGGGTCAGCGTGGATGTACCAACAGGAAAATCCTTGTATGCAAACTATACTACAATTGGTATCACCAAGTGGTACTTTAGAGGGATATAATAGTGGGCCACAAATGGAATATTCAGGCAATGTTTGGCCAAGTCCATCTGGTATAATTCATCGGAATGCAGCTTGTATTAATTTAGGCTGTTCTTCTCTAGGTGAGGGTAGACCTATTCAGTTAAAAGAAACTGGTTGGTATACGCTTAAAAGCAGAGCAATTGATGTACAGATTTTTGAAGATTTAAGTTTTGAATCATCTGGTGTGATAAATACATACGGTTCATCTACGCATCCATCTACTGGAAAATATTCAATATCGTTAAAACAGGAAGCTAGTTACATTGCTCCATCAAAGTCTGCACAACAATATTCAAGCGGTTTACAGCCAAAATATGCGGAAGACTATAGTGGAACGATTTGTCCACGTAGTGTTCATGCACCAAATACTTCTTATGATATTGCTAAAGGTGTAGCTATCACTCCACATGATAATTGTGTGGCATTTGCGCAAAACACCTTAAGTTATTTCGGAAACCCTATTAATCAACCATTGGTTATAAGGCATCGATTGACTCAAGATGGTACATATATTATTAGAGCACGTGGCACAGCAGGTAAAGCTTCTGTTTGGGATGGACGTGTTGAAGCTGGTAACACAGGAACCTACCGCTTATCACTTTCTATGGCAGATTTTGCGCCTCAGGACGATCCAGATTACGGAAAAATTTTCCATACACCTAATGAAAATATTGATCTTTGGAAACTAACTGGACAGAGTGGTGATTATGTGTGCCCATGGACAGAGTCTTGTCGTTTATGGGATGCAAAACTACCTGTTTGGAAAGGTTTACAACCAGTAGGAAATACTAGCCAATACATTTATGGTAAAGAACTTTATGAGAATAAACCAGGCCAGATGATAACATATCCAATTCATACCACGCCGATTCCAATAAGCATGGGAGAAGAAGTAGAGGTTAGTTTTAATGCCCCAGGATGTGACTCGATTTCAGAGGGGTCTGCGTATATACGAAGTCAGAGTGGTTGCTATAAATATAAAGTTCCTACTAAAGGTTATGATATTCAGTACCCGGATGATGTTTACGAACCAACATATCAAGGCTATGAAGGTTGTATTCAATGCTTTCTTTTTGGAGGATATTTAAGTTTTGAAGGCGTCAAAGGCAATACTATAAATCTAGAAGCTATATGGAATCAGCCCAATACCGAAAATCCTACACTTGAATTGATTTCTCCTAGCCTTAGAAGTGAGGTAATTAATTACTCAGGATCAACTATGAACTGGAAAACAAATGAAGGAAAAGTCATTAGTATAATTGAGAGCCATATACTTATGGAAACTGGAACATATAGAATTAAAGTTGTAAATTCAGGTCATAATTATGCAGAATCAATGGATCATGGCCCTAATCTTGCCACTATTAGACTCTCATAGGTGATTTAAAAAAGTAATATAAAATTTAGAAAATTGAATTTAGGGAAAAGATATATGGAAGAACGCATAATTTCATCAGAAGAACAAGGTGAAGATGTAGCCTTAGAAACAAATTTGCGCCCTAAAAAACTAACTGATTATGTAGGTCAAAAATCTGTAAAAGATAATTTGTCTATTTCCATGGAAGCTTCAAAAAAACGTGGTGATGCTTTAGATCATGTTCTATTTTATGGTCCGCCGGGACTTGGAAAAACAACTTTAGCGAATATTATTGCTTCTGAAATGGGAGTTAATATTCGTGTTACTGCAGGACCTGCTATCGAACGGTCTGGTGATATGGCTGCAATTATTACGTCTCTTGAGGAACACGATGTATTATTCATAGATGAAATTCATCGTTTAAGTAGAGCAGTCGAAGAAGTTTTATATCCCGCTATGGAAGATTTTTTCTTATCTTGGGTTATGGGAAAAGGTTTAGGGGCACGAAGTGTTAATT
>VFGE01000008.1 GCA_009392515.1 SAR202 cluster bacterium
TGGGGCTGTAGCTCAGCTGGGAGAGCGCTTCAATGGCATTGAAGAGGTCAGGAGTTCGATCCTCCTCAGCTCCACCAATATAAACTTAATTCTAGAAATATCTTCTGATGATTTGATTGATGAGTTTGATATATTTATAGCTGGTGGTTTAGAAAAGGCACTTGAAATTATTCCATAATGGCGTATTCGAAAAATGATTTACAAAAAATCCTCTTTTCGCTTCCGAGTCAAATGAGACCTGAAGTTTTGTTTTTCTTTTTGGATGCTGAAATGAATCAAGGCCATAGCGATCAGTTCGATATTTGGCTAGATAAAGGTAATGCTAGATTTATTGATAATTTACATATGTGGTTAAAAGCACCAAACAAAGATGGTTTTGCATATTTAGCTTTAGAAGACACGTTAATTGAAGAAAACCACCTTAGAAATCTGAGCTTAATGGATGAAGACGTATGGGAATTAATTGTAAATACTTGGAATAGTGTTGAGACAATTAGGGAGGATTTTCAAAGCTGGCTAATAATGCTGGGTTTAAGAAAGCCCAGTGAATTATTTAAAAAAGAATTACCAGATGATAACTTACTCATAAGAATTTATCGTGGTGGAAGTCCTAGTGGGTTGAGTTGGACATTAAATGAAGAAAAAGCTAGGCTTTTTGCACTGAAGCACGCTAAATCTTTTTCTAGCAAGAATCCAAGAAAACCTAGAATTTTCACTACTATGGTTAATAAAACTGAAGTTCTTTTTTATAATAATGATAATTTGGAAGAAGAAGTAGTGATAATACCTGACCCTGATAGAGTTATAGAAGTAGAATAATAATTGATCGTTGAATTTTAAGAGGAGTTTAGGATGAGTATAGCGTCAATAAATGGAGTAGATATATATTACGAAACATATGGTGAAGGTTTCCCAATTATTTTTTCACATGAATTTGCTGGTGATTCCCAGAGCTGGATGCCACAGGTAAATTATTTTTCTAGAAAATATAAGGTAATTACATATAATGACCGAGGATATCCTCCATCATCAGTGCCTGAAGGTGATGATAACTATTCACAAGAAAAATCCTTAGAAGACTTGCACGGATTATTAAACTACTTAGATATAAAAGAAGCATATATTGCCGGCCTTTCAATGGGTGGAGGTTTAGCAGTAAGTTTTGGCATTAAATACCCGCAAATTGCCAAAGCACTTATTATTGCAGGAGCTGGTAGCGGATCAGATAATTCAGATAATTGGAAAGAGTCGGTTAACAATCAGGCATCTTTAATGGAAAAAGATTTTACTTCTTGGGCAGATTCATATGCAAATGGGCCACAACGATTACAATATAAATCTAAAGACCCAAAGGGATGGAATATATTTAGAGATGCACTTGTTAACCATTCTCCACTTGGCTCTGCTAATACTTTTAAAAACGTACAAGGTAAACGAAAGACTATATATGAATTGGACAATGAAATAGCAAAAATTGATATACCTTCTTTGATAATAGTTGGTGATGAAGATGAACCCTGTATAAACCCTGGAATATTTCTAAAAAATAAAATGAAGAATGCTGGTCTTGTTTTTGTACCTAAAACTGGGCACACAGTAAATTTAGAAGAACCTTCGTTATTCAATCAGTTGATTGATGAATTTTTATCTAAAGTTGAAAATAATACATGGTAGAATTTAATTCGTTTTAATTTCAACAAATTCCACTTTTCCATTTTCAACTAATTGTTGAATAGCTTTTTGTTTATTAGACATCCTACTATTGCCAGATTTGAATTCTACTAAGAGTATTTTATTGTCTTCAAACTGAATTCCATCTATTGGATCTCCCAAAAATCTAAAATTTCTATGATCCCAAGGGTAATTTTCTGAAATGGGTATCCATTGTTCTAGTGTTAATCCTTGTTTTACTGCATTACTTCGTAAATTGCTATCTAGATTGCTAATTTTTGATTTGAGTTTATTATACTGATTTATAGTGATAATAAAGATTACTGTAAGAAGTACGCTGTATAATAGGAGTACATTTGAGTTTATGAATTCCCACAAGTTTGTACTTTCCATCTGATGACTCCAGTTTATATTTAATATTTTATGTATATAATAATATAGTATATTTTAGAATTTTTTATAGGAAATTATAATGTCTCAAGAATTAGGTAAAATAGATAAAGCAAATACAGAAGATTATAAAAATAAAAGAAAATTATTTATGGTTCCAATTATCTTTACTCCATTTGAACCTAATCAAGATGCTGAAATTCTTATAACAAAATATTGGAACCAAGTTAAAAATCAAATCAATAGTTTGACACAGTCACTTGGTATCGTTAAGCACATTTTTCATGAAACTCTTTCAGTGGGTGGGCACGAAGGTTTAGAACAATTGAAAAATATGAATTCTAAAACTTATAGCTTTGTTCAAGAACAATGGGAATCTGGTGCTGAGATTCACGTAACAGAGGATCTTGTATCACTGACTGAGATGATTGATTTACAACGTATAGCAAATATTCCATTTTCTTCAGAGGGTGTAAGATCAAAGATCGAAAGTTGGTATTCTGAAGTTGCTGAAAAGAGATTTTCTGCAATAAAAGAATCAATTGATTCGAAAATCAAATCAAATGAAATAGGTTTATTACTTATGAGTGAAAATCATAACATTGAATTCCCAGAAGATATTGAAGTGATTCATGTAAGCCCACCAGCATTACATGATTTTAGAAGATGGTTAGATGAATTTATCCAAGAACAAATGAAAATGTATAGTCAAACGGAAGAAAATACTAATAAAGAGAGTTAATGATTACAAAAAGAATTAAAAAAGAACTGCTATTAGCTGTTATCTTTTTTTATATATTAGGTTCTATTTCTATAGTTTATGCAAATGGTAGCTTAGGTGTAGTTTTGGTTGACGATATATCAGGTCCTTATAAAGTTGAAGTTAAAAGCTATGCCCAAAAATTACCTCAAGGTCCGGCCCACTTCAGCATATATGTTTTTGATACCACAAAAAATGAAAACCTTGAAAATTTAAATGTAATTTACACAGCAATATCACCTAGTGGAAAAAGTTTGGAACCATTTATAGGATACATTGAAGACCCGATACCTAGCTTAGTAATACAAGAGATGAATATTTCTTATGATTCTGATATTTTATTAGATGAAGTTGGAATATGGAAATTAAAAATCGATATTGATGGTCCTTTAGGTAAAACAACAGTGAATACTCAAGTAGAAATTGTAAGTATGATCATTAATTGGGGTTTAATTGCAGGTATATTAACTATAATACTTTTGGTATTACCAATGTCTATAATTTGGATTCGTTCTATTAAAAAGAGAGGATAACATGAGATATTTTTACTTATCACTTATCCTAGTTATGGTAATGGGATGTGGTAGTGGAGAAGTGAAAGATATTACATATGACTTGGAAATTCACCATGGTGAATTAGAAGAAAAACAAAGTTTGGAAGCAAATAAAGGTGACACAATTACTTTTAATGTAAATAGTGATAGTTCATATGTTTTGCATTTACATGGATATGATCTTGAGGCTGAATTGCAAAAAGGTCAGAATAATAAAATATTAAATTTTGAAGCAAATGCTACAGGTAAGTTTGATATAGCGTTACATGAGGCTGGTGATGAGCATTCTCATCATAGCCATGACCATGGGGCTCATGGAGCAGAACATGAAAAGTGTGAAAATCAGTTTTCTACAACTGATAATGCATCTCCATCAATTAATCTCGAAGTTGATAAAGATTCTACTAATGGTACTTTAATAATCAAACCAAATATAAAGAATTTTACTTTGGTATCTGGCTCAAATGATAAAAATGAACATAGCGATCATAATACTGAAACTACTAAGAAGGGTCATTGGCATTTATATCTAAATAATGAATTAAAAGGGATGTATCATATGGATACATTGACCTTAAAAGATTTAGAACCTGGTGATTATAAAGTTCGCGTTGCTTTATCATCTACAAGTCACTGTGAATATAATATTAGTGATGAAGTAGCAATAGAAATAATGGGTGAGAAAAAAGGGCACGATGGACACGGGCATGGACATGGTGGTGAAAATATTATTGCATCACTTGAAGTGTATCCTTAGGAGATTGAGTGATTAACAGAAATATTCGTTTTGCATTATTTATACTTTCGGTATGGATAATAAGTCCAACCGCAGCTTTGGCCCATGGTTTTGGTGAAAGATATGACTTACCAATTCCTCTCTATCTTTATGTTATAGGTGGAGGTTTAACTGTAACAATTTCTATTTTTTTTATTTCTTTTATGCTAAAAAAGGTTGATAGTAGTTTTGAGTATACTAAATTTAATTTTAGTACTAATATTCCCGCAAATTTATCATTCTTTCTTATATCATTTGTGCGATTGCTATCTATATTAATTTTTATCATTTGTATTATTTCTGGATTTGTAGGAGATCAACAACCATCTAATAATATTATGCCAACATTTTTTTGGATTATATGGTGGGTAGGCATAGCTTACATTTCTGCCTTGATTTTTAATATTCATAATATAGTAAATCCTTGGAACAATATTTATTTAATTTTTGAAAATTTCATAATGTTGCTTACAAAATCTAAGGTTAATCCTTGGTTTGATTATCCTAAGTCGTGGGGTTGGTGGCCTGCAGCACTTTTTATGTGGATTTTAGCTTGGATTGAATTAGTTTATCCTTATTCCTACTTGCCTTCTTATTTGTCTCGTATTTTGATCGTATATTCAATAATTACAATAATAGGTATGTTAGCGTTTGGTAGGAAGATATGGTTAAAGTATGGTGAGATATTCAATGTAGTATTTGATTTATTTAATCGATTTAGCCCTATTGTTTTTTTAAAAGATCGTAAAACAATAGAATTTAGATTTTTTGGAATGGGATTAAAAGATAACCGTGAAGTAAGAATGTCTTTAGTAATGACTCATTTATCAATTCTTTCTGTTATTGCATTCGATGGTTTTTCATCAACACCGATATGGGGAAAATTATTAGTTAACGTATATCCATTGGTAGAAGGTTTTGGTGCCAATGCTTTTGTAGTAATAAAAAGTTTATTGCTTGCATTCTTTCCTTTGTTCTTTTTGTTAGTATATATGACTGTAATGTTTGTCATACATATTGCTATAGGTAGGACAATTAACATTATAGAATTAGCTAAAATATTTATATTATCTTTAGTTCCAATTTCAATTGGATATCATTTAGCTCATTATTCGGCATTTTTATTAATTCAAGGCCAAATGTTAATTTCTTTAATTTCGGATCCAGCAGGTTTAGGGTGGAATATTTTTAATACAGCCGATTATAAAATAAATATAGGAATTGTTGATGCCAGGTTTGCTTGGTATGCATCAATAATATTTATAGTAATAGGACATATTTCAGCTGCCTACTTATCTCACGTGGCAGCAACACAAAAATTTAAAGAATATAGAACAGTATTACTTAGTCAATATCCAATGATGGTCTTAATGATCTTATATACAATGCTTAGTTTGTGGATGATAGCGCAACCAATTGTTGAAACAGGGTAAAGATTTATTGAAAATATGCTCCACCGTTTGCAAGGTAACACTGACCAGTGATATATCCTGCAAGTTCACTTGAAAGATAAACGGCTAATGAGGCAATCTCTTCAGGCGTTCCTTGTCTGCCAGCAGGTATACCAAGAGTTTCATGTATTCTTGTACCTACGTCTCCTAAACCTGCATCTCTTTCTACATCTATCGAACCTGGACCAATGCAATTTGCAGTAATATTATTTTTCCCAACTTCTCTTGCTAGCCCTCTTGTATATCCAACTATACCGAGTTTTACCATCGCTTTTGCTGCTCCAGCACCTAAATATGGGGCAATACCCGAATAATTAATTATACGTCCCCAATTATTTTTGATCATATGTGGTAGTACAGCCCTAGTTGTTTTAAAAGGCCCCGTAAGATTGACTTCAATATTTCTATCCCATTCTTCATCAATCGTTTCTAATACTGCATGTTGAGAACGAAAGACAGCATTGTTAATCAAAACATCAACAGATCCGAATTTATCAGCAGCTTTAGTAACAAATTTATTAACCTGATCTTGATTGGTTACATCACAAAGTTCTGCAATTACATTTGCTCCTAATTCTTCCAATTCATGTGCAGTTTCTTGCAGAGGTTCAATACTTTTTTGTGTACACAAAACTAAGTTTGCTCCTTCCTCTGCCATTAATATTGCTGTTTGTTTTCCAATATTTCTGCTAGCGCCAGATATCATTACTGTTTTACCTTCGAGTCCTGTTTTCAATCGTTTCTCCTTAGATTTTCCTTTTCGATTTCTTTTAATTTCCACACTATTAAATAAATTAATGGGGTATCAAGTACGGCGACACCTAATTTTATAATGTAGGTCATCCAAATCATATCCCAAAGTTCACTATTATTATA
>VFGE01000009.1 GCA_009392515.1 SAR202 cluster bacterium
CATGGTTGTGAAGAATGACAAATGACACTTTTTATATCGACTCCTGATTCTTCTTTTACTTCTCTTCTTACAGCTTCTTCTATAGATTCTGCATGGTCCATAAATCCAGCTAATGCCGAATAAAAGCCATTTGCACGCCGTCTGTTTTGGCCAAGTAAGCAGTGTTGATCTTTATAAACCAACATTATTACTACAGGATCTGTTCTTGGAAAATGTTGCATTTCGCAACTTTGACATGTTCGAACAATTCCTCCTTTTTGTGGTATTGATAAAGAACCACATTTTGAACAATACCTGTGGCTACTATGCCAATAAATTTGACTTTTTGCCTGTGCCATAATGGCAACATCGGTTTCATTTGCAGATAAAGCTATTTCTCTGGGTTCAAGGAATTCCCAAGTGTCCAGTGTATTGACAGTAATGTTAGTTATATCTAGAGCAAAATATCCTACATTATCTTTTGTGCCGAGAAGATAAAAAAGGTCTTCAGATATAGTATCAGAAATCTGACTTAATGATTTTTTCGTCAGCCAGACTAGTTCTTTTGATTTGGATTCTACAGGAAATAATAAATTTTTTGCTAAAAGAAATTTAGTTTCCGGATTAGAAATGAGAGAAGAAATCCAATTTTGGTCTCTTCTCTCAACTTCGCTTCTATCTAAAATGTTACCTGCAAAAGAATGGAATATTTCTAAGTTGTTTCTTTTTTTATCTGACACGTATTAAACACCTTTAGCCATAGCATTTTCTATGGCTTTAATGAGTTTTACGGCAGATTCAGGACTTAACTCGACTGCAACTCGTTTATCTATGCCTAATTCTTCATTAACAAAATCTATATTTATTGCATGTTCTAAATCTGCATGGTCCGGATGATCAAAGTAAACATTTACTTCTTTCAAATTAAACCAACCTTGATTCCCTTTTCCGCAACCTTCTACAGTCGCTTTCTCCAAAATCATACTACACATAAAAAACCCCAGTTCTTGAATTAATTAATTTTTCTTCCTAAGAAGTCCCATATTTTATTCCAACCATCAACTGCCTGTTCTTGACGATACATTGGTCTATCATGATAGAAGAAACCATGGCCAGCACCGTCATATCGATGGAATTCGTATTCTTTGCCGGCTGATTTTAATTGATCTTCATGTATATTCACTTTGTCAGGGGTAGGGCTTTGGTCATCGTTTCCAAAAATACCTAGTAATGGGGCAGACAAATCTGCTGTGTAATCTGAAGGTGAAACAGGTTGTTTTTCTGTTAAACTTTCTGCATCCATAACAACATTGCCTCCCCAGCATTCAACGACAGCGTCAAATACGTCAAGTCTGCAACCTGCAAGAAATCCATGTCGTCCTCCTGAGCATGTGCCAAAAACTGCAGTTTTGCCATTATTGTCAGAAAGTTGTTTTAAATAATTTGCTGCACTTTCAAGATCACCCATTACTTGATCGTCTGCAACTCCACCAACTGATCGTACTTTAGCAGCTACATCTTCTGGTGTACCGTGGCCATCTCTATAATATAAATTAGGACAAATAGCCTGATATCCATGATGCGCAAATCTTCGTGTGAATTCTCTGTACAATTCATCCCAACCAGGTAAGTGATGAATTAAAACTACACCAGGGAAAGGTCCGTCACCAATAGGCTTAGCAAGATAAGCATTAATTTCAGTACCGCCATGCCCACTCATTGTTATAGTTTCAGCGATCATTCCTTCATACATATCGGTTGTATACATAATCTAGTCTCCTTTTCTGATTATTATTACTTTTATTAGTCATAAAATTATACAACTCAGAATATAGTAATAATAGTAAAATTTAATGTTTATTTTGCAATGAAATAGCTTTCGCTAATTTAAAAACATCATTGAACATTTCCGGAGTTAATCTTCCGGTTAATGTGTTTTGCTGGCTAGGGTGGTAAGAGGATATAAGGGTAATTCCATTACTTAGAATATATCTTTCATTATGCCCAAAAAGAGGTTTTGAGTCACTTGTTATTCCTAGTAATTTCATACTTTTTATATATTGATCAAATGCAATTTTCCCTAGAGCTACAATAACCTTTAGGTTCGTTAATATTTTTATCTCTTGTAATAAATATCTCTGACATGTTTTAATTTCATAAAGTGTAGGTTTGTTTTGTGGAGGAACACATCTGACTACAGCTGAGATATAGCAATCTGTAAGCTCTAAACCATCTTGAATATTTGTAGATTCAGGTTGACTACATAATCCATTATTAAAAAGAGTTTGATACAATAAATTACCACTACTGTCTCCAGTGAACATTCTACCAGTTCTATTTGACCCATGTGCTCCTGGAGCCAGACCTAATATGAAAATTGATGCATCAATTTCACCAAATGATGGGACAGGTTTTCCCCAATAATTATCCGATAAGAAAGCTTTTCTTTTTTTTCGTGAAATCATGTTTCTATGATCTACTAATCGTTCACATAATGTGCAATTAATTATTTCGTCATTGAGATTTGGCAGATTATTTTTCATTTAAGCAATACTTATATATATCCTGAGCAACTTTAGTTAATTTTTCTAGAATATTACTATCATCAATATGATTATTGTTAACATATTTCCAAGTATGTTCAATACCTACATAAGTATTATCAATAATTGTACTTTTGGTATGGATTAATATACTTTGCAAGTGTTTTTGGGAGTTTTTTGTTCCAGAACCTCCACCAGCCCCAATAATTGCAACAGCTTTACCTTCTAATGGTCTTGTAGGATGGTTATCTTTTCTTGATGCCCAATCTAATGCGTTCTTTAATACTCCCGTGACCGATCCATTATATTCAGGAGAGGATATCAGAAGTGCATCGGAATCTCTAATTAAATCTCTAAACTTTTCCACTTCTTTGGGGAAATGAAAATCACTTTCAAGGTCGTTATTGTAAATAGGGATATTATTTAAAGGATAAATTGAAATATGCATTTCATTTTCAAGCAAATCTTTGCTGATTTTTTGAGTTTCCATGATAAGTAATGTGTTGTATGATTCTTTCCTAATACTGCCAGATATTCCTAAGATTTTAATAGGTTTTTTCATAATACGCCTTATAGTAATACTAAATAATTGGTAGATTATATCAAAAAGAGGAGCATGATGTGTTTCAGAAAGAAGTAAAAGCTCTGGTCTTCGATGTGTTTGGTACAGTTGTCGATTGGAGAACAAGCATTATCGATGAATGCGAAATACTAGGTCAACAAAAACACATTGATATAGATTGGCCTAAATTTGTTGATGATTGGCGAGCAGGTTATAGACCAGCAATGGATAAAATCCGTAATGATGGCGAAAAATGGCGTGTACTAGATGAACTTCATATGGATATATTATTAGACTTGATAAAAAGTTATTCAATTTCATTAAATTCTGAAGAAATTATTCATTTGAATAAATGTTGGCATAGATTACATCCATGGAAGGATTCAGTTAATGGGATTACTAGATTGAATTCAAAGTTTATAACTGCAACTCTTTCAAATGGTAATGTCGGTCTGTTAACTAATATGGCTAAATTTGCAAAATTACCATGGACTTGTATACTTTCTGCGGAAATATTTAAACACTACAAACCAGATGATGAAGTATATAAAGGTGCAGCAAATATATTAGATTTAGATCCTAAAGAAGTAATGATGGTAGCTGCACATAAATCTGATTTATTAGCAGCAAAAAGTAATGGTTTAGTTACAGCATATATAAATAGACCATACGAATTTGGAAAATATAGTGTAGAAGTAGAAGATGTCGAAAAAGATATAGATATTTGGGCATCTGATTTAGAATCTCTTGCAGATCAATTAGAGTGTAATTAAGGAGTTAAATTATGAATGATAATATAGGTTTAATCGGCTGTGGTGCGGTAGGTAGTTATGTAGGTGCTTATCTTACCCAAAGTGGAGAAAATATAACATTGATTGATATGTGGCCAGAACATGTCCAAACTATGAAAGATAAAGGATTGAGAGCAAGTGGTAGCCAGGGAGACTTTACTGTTCCTGTAAATGCGATTGGCTTAACAGAAGCTCAATCCCTTCGTGAAAAATTTGATTATGCATTTATTTGTGTGAAATCTTATGATACAGAGTGGGCAACTCATTTTATAAAACGATTTGTAAAAGATGACGGATATTTTATAGGAATACAAAATTGTTGGAATGATCCAATTATTGGCAGTGTTGTTGGTTCTGAAAACGCTCTTGGTTGCATTGCATCCAACATTGAGGTTGCTTTATGGGAACCGGGTCATGTAAATCGTGGAGGCATACCTGGTCGTGATAGAGGTCATACTGTATTTAGAGTTGGGGAACACGATGGAACTATTACAGAACGCGCTGAATACATTGCTCAAAAACTTGACGTTATAGATTTAGGTTACGCTACAGATAATCTATGGGGTGAACGTTGGACAAAGTTGTGCATGAATGGTATGGGAAATGCTATTTCAGCAATGACACAAATGGGGTCACAAGATATGGCTGCCGATCCAACTATTCGACATATAAGAATACATTTGGCAAAAGAAGGTACTAAAGTTGGTTTAGCTCAAGGTTTAAATATACTTAATGTTAATAGTAAATCAGCAGATATTTGGGCTGATGCAGATAATCCAGAGACATATGAAGAATTAGATGAACATATTGCTAGCAGTGCCACAAGTCGAGTAAATTGGCTCGCATCAATGGCGCAAGATGTTTATAAAAAAAGAAAATCAGAAGTTGAACAGATGAATGGCTTGATCGTAGAAAAAGGAATCGAAACTAATATTCAGACACCTTACCACAACGCCATAGTTGAAGTTATGAAAGATGTTGATGCAGGAATTGTTGAACCTAGTAAAGAGTTAGCTGATAGAGTTTTGAAAATCGCTCAACAAAATCAATAGAACTTTATTTAATTATCTTTGGATACTATTACTTTATATTGGAGAGAAAAGTTTTTGTCCCTTGTAATAGTAATCCAGAGGTAGATAAAGTTAAGAATCTGGCTCCAAGTTCGATGGTTTTGTTGATATTTTCATAATCAGTAACTTGTATACCTCCAGTCCCAGCAGTTTTCCCACTGTTGTAAATTTTTTGAATCATTTCATGAATAGTATTGACAACCTGAGGGTTTTTGGTATCCCCGATAAAGCCCATTTCTTGGGCTATATCACCAGCGCCAATATGAATGATATCCAATCCTTCAACAGACAATATTTCATCGAGATTTTGAATGCCAACTAGATCTTCTACCATACAAATTACAAGAGTTTCGTTATTAGCAAATTCAAAGGGGTCTCCTTCAATATTTAACGTCCATCTACCGGGTGCAAATCCACGTTTCCCTAAAGGTGCATATTTTACAGAATTTACAACCCTAATTGCTTCTTCTTTAGTATTTATATGTGGAACGATTACTCCTGCAGCACCTCGGTCCATATAACGAAGTATTATATGTGGCTCATTTGAAGGTACTCGAACAAGAGGAGTTATCCCGACAACTTCAGCAGCTCTGATCATATTTTCTGCGATCTCTTCATTCATTGGTCCATGTTCACAATCTATAACTATGAAATCTAAATTTGCTTGACCTGCTATTTCTGATATAGAAGCGGCAGGAATATTGCAAATATATCCAAATACAGCTTGATTATTCTTAAGTTTTTCTTTAGTTTTGTTCTTATACATATTCTATCCTTTTAATACTATTAATATTTTTAATATACTATTTTACAACTAATATATAACAATTAAACTTATGGAAATCTATCCAAACATACATAATATTGTATCTGAAAATAAAACAGGGCAGGGAATTACTAATGCTTATTTGGTAACTGGTATCACAGGGTCTGTTTTAATTGATACTGGATGGAAAAGTGATGAACAATCAGAACGAATAATAAGTTACATTGATCAGTTAGGTTGCGCTTCATTAAAATATATAATCATAACTCATCGACATCCACCTCATTGGGGAAATGCAGAATTTGTAAAAAGGCACAATGATGCAGCTATTATTTCTACTGAGATAGAAGCCCCATATATTAATGATTATTTTGAAAATTATAAAGTTGATATAGAAATAGATGATAATTTTGATATTGATCTTGGTAATTTTGAAATATCAGTAATAAAAACTCCTGGACACACGTCAGGTACTTTAGCTGTTTTTGAAAAAGAAAATAAATATCTTTTTCCGGGGGATACTGTTATGGGAAAAGGTACATCTGTCATTAATCCGGAAGACGGGAAAATAGCTGATTATCTTGAAACGATTGAAAATTTTATTAAAATTGAACCTAAAGTGATATTTCCAGGGCAGGGTGACCCAATTACTAAAACTCAGGAGAAATTAACAGGCTTGATTGTGCATAGAGCAGATAGAGAGCAGGAGATAATTAACTTACTTAAACAGAAAGAATCGTCTGTTGAAGAATTATTTGCACAAATTTATGACAATCTATCAGAATGGTTATCTCATTTAGCAAAAAATCAAATAACAAGCCATCTTATTAAACTTGAAGATGAA
>VFGE01000010.1 GCA_009392515.1 SAR202 cluster bacterium
TATTTACCATTGAAGTATAAATGTGGATGATAACGATGAATTATAGAAAAATGACCAGATCTACCCTCAGGAATACGTTTAAGTTTTGGTTTCTTATTACTCATACAGCCATTATGTGATAGCCAGCATCAACAGGTAAAATTGTACCTGTGATACCTGTTGCTAAATCACTACATAAAAATAACGCCGCATTACCTACTTCGTCATGTGTTATATTTCGTTTTAAAGGCGCTTTTGCAGCATGGATTTTTTTCATGTCTATAAATCCATGTATACCTCTAGCAGCTAACGTATCCATAGGGCCTGGTGAAAGGGCATTAACTCTAATCTCTCTTGAACCATATTCAGCAGCAAGTTGTTTAACTTCGTTTTCCAAAGCAGCTTTAGCTACACCCATAATATTATATCCAGGATATACAGATTGAGATGCCTGGAATGTAAGTGCAAGAATGCTACCACCATCATTCATTAACTTTGTAGCATTATTGACTAGAGTAATCAATGAGAAGGAACTTATTTCTAAAGCAATATTAAAGTTTTCACGAGATATTTCATCAAATTCACCCGCTAAATCTTCCCTTGGAGCAAAAGCAATACTATGAACTAAAAAATCTATATTCTTGTATTTATCCTTAAGATTAGCAAATAAATTTGAAACCGAATCATCACTTGAGACATCACATTCTTCTAACGATGCATTACTATAACCGTCTATAAGTTTTTCAACTCCCGACTTAAAACGTTCACTTTGATATGCTATAGTAACTTCCGCACCAGCATCTAAAAGTTTTTGTGATATCGCCCAAGCAATACTTCTGTGATTTGCCACACCAAAAACTATGCCTTTTTTCCCATTTAAATCTATATTAATCATATGCTGCCTCAATTTATCTTACCGAAAAATTATACTTGGTATCAGGAGTTATTTACACTATTTTATTTAATATTTGCAAAATTTAATTGTGTATTTCCATATCCGATGTCATTAGATTATCTACACATGCATAACATTCTCTTTCAACATGAGTATGTTTTTTCGGAATTCTACGAGAAAATATTTTATGATAAAAATGCCTCCACAAATAGAAGTACGAACCCCATTCTAATACTTGATGGGCATGACAATATTGATACAATAAAAAACCTAAACTTTTCTTGTCCTTAACTTGCAACTCTTTATTGAGATTTAATTTATTTTTATACATAAATATAATGGCGTTGCCAAATACCGATGGTAAAGTAAATGAAGGAAATGGAACGTAAGGAATAAAGATGATTCGTGTTTTTTCTAACGTATTTGTAGAAATTCCAAAATCATGTAACAAAGAACCAGTAATAGTATCTTTTGTATATTTCATTATTTCATTATATCAATTAATCAAAATTCTAAAAGAAAAAATGAATTGTATTTTTATCCCTAGTCAATACCAGTTGCTACATTAGCTATTGAAGCATCAACTATAGATGTTACATCCTCAACATCCTCTAAATTATCAATTAATCCTATAAGTCTTTCTATCTGTGATTTACTCAAACCGGCAAGTCTAGCATTATCTCTAAACTTAGTCTTTACATCTTCACCTTCTAAATGACGACCTATTTCAACCCTATGAGATAAGACTGTACCATCATTCATTTTTATACTGATTTCATTAAATCTTGCTGATTCAATGGCACGAGGTGGCAAATGAGCAAAATCATTATGCTGCTTAATATTTATTCGTCCTATTAGATCTTGAGCTTTGGATCTTAAAACCTTTCTATCGCTAAATGAATTAATATCTAGTTTATTATCCAACAAATATGCAGCTATGACATACCATAGACTAAACTTACCATTAAAACCAGTTTGAGGATCCCACATATTTGGTGCTATTTCTAACGGTTCTTGACTAATCAAAACTTCTACTTCAGTAATATCATCTGGGTTTATTTTTGTTTCGGCATTTATCTCTTCCAAACATGTTAAAGCGGCATGAGTCCCTGCACAACATGGCCAAGGCTTAATTCGTATTGCATTACATATAGCCAATGGATTTCCTAAATTCTCAGTAACACCATCTAAATTAGCTTGTTGATCTCCAAAAACTGCAAAATATCCATGGCGACCTTCAATAGAAGATGGATTTGCACTAAATCCTTTTTTAGCAAGCATTGCAGAAACAATACCACCACGAGCAGAATTACCAGGATGGTATGGTTTGGTCATATAACCGAAATTTGCACGAACACCTGAAGCGGTTGAAGTTGCTATTCCAAGAGCCGCTCTTGTCTCATCTACCGATAAATCTAGTATTCTACTTGCAGCAGCAGCTCCACCTAATGCACCCATGGTAGAAGTTTTATGCCAACCTCTCTCATAATGATCTGCACCAATATTCAAACCAACTTTAGATCCTACCTCAAAACCAACTGTGAAGGCATCCATAATAGCTTTGCCACTAAGTTTATATTGTTCACCTAAAGCTAATACTGTTGGCATCAAAACACATGCAGTATGGCCAAAACCTTTACCACTATCGTCATAATCAGCCCCATGAGTTAGTACACCGTTTGCAAAAGCAGCATTTACTGCTGAGGTTTCTATTCCACTTCCCAACAAACGAGAATCCGAATTTCCACCTAATTCTTCTGTAAATTCACTTATTATCCTTCCGATTGGACGAATCGTACTCTCTAAACATGTACCTATTCCATCTAAGATAGATTTCTTTATTTGGCTTGACGCCTCTTCAGGATAGCTATCAAATTTCGATTCAACGACAAATTTAGCTAATTTTTCTGTAGTGGACATATTAACCTCTCTTCCTAAAAACATCATCTTTACAAATTATTTTTTGAGAAAGCAGTATTATCTACCCATATCAGATATAAATCAATACCATGATAACTATAGTAGCTATAGCTATTACCTATATCATATTAAAAGATAAGGTGATTAGAAAAGTTTACTTTAGGAAATTATGAATCTTCTTCTGATTCTTCGGTATTTTCATTTTCCATTTGGAAACCACTAGATAGAAAATCTACACCATCAATATCTTCGATTGGAACAGCGGCAAAGGGATCAGAAGAAATAATATCATCAGATATAGATAAACTTTCTACTAAATCTTTATCTTCATCAGCGCTTGAAACAGAAATGGTATCATCGTAATAAGGAAGATTATATCTTTCACGGCCTTCTTCAGAGATATCTAATCTGGCTGGAATTAACCTACCGATAATCACATTTTCTTTAAGACCAAGTAAAGGATCTGTGGATCCACTTACTGCTGCTTCTGTTAGTACCCTTGTAGTTTCTTGGAAGGACGCAGCTGCAAGGAAACTTTCAGTATTTAAAGACGCCCTGGTAACTCCAAGAAGAACTGGACTTCCAATTGCAGGATTACCGTTTTCTTCAATAATTTTCCTGTTTTGTTCCTCAAATACGAATCTATCGATCATCTCGCCGGGTAAAAGTTCCGTATCTCCAGCTTGATCTACTCGAACTTTTCTAAGCATCTGACGAACAATAATCTCAATATGTTTATCATTAATTGTTATTCCTTGTGAACGATAAACGGCTTGAACTTGTGAGATAAGGTACTTTTGGACAGCCTCTCTACCTAAAATACGCAATATATCTTGGGGATTTTGAGGACCAACGGTCAGGGCTGTTCCTGCTGTAATAATCTCACCGTCTGTTATATTTAAACTTGCAGAAAGTGGAATTAAGTATTCACGCCTTTGTATTTCTTTCCATTTCAACTTTATAGAAGTTTTATTTAATTCAACTACTCCAGAAATTTTAGCAATCATTGGTAAATTTTCATCAGAATCTTCATCTGTTTTCTTGGAAGATTTTTTAGGCTTGTATTCTGCTAAAATATCACCTAGTTCAACTGATTGTTTATTTTTTACAATGAATTTATACCCTTCTGGAAGAATATATTCTTCATCAACATCTCGTTCATCAGTTACAACAATACGGCGTACCTCTAAGTCGTTAACTATTTCAACTACACCGTCAATTTCACTTAACGTTGCAACACCCTTAGGAACCCTTGCTTCAAATAATTCTTCTACACGAGGTAAACCTGAAGTTATATCATCTCCAGCAATTCCTCCAGTATGGAATGTTCTCATTGTAAGCTGTGTTCCAGGTTCTCCAATACTTTGTGCTGCTATAATTCCTATTGATTCTCCTATAAGTGGAGTTTGACCTGTAGCAAGACTTTGACCATAACATTGTCGGCATATGCCACGCCAGCAAGTACAAGTTAAAGGAGAGTGTACCTGAACCCGTTTTACTCCTGATTCAATAATTCTCTTTGCCATTAATCTATCAATAGTAATCAGCTCTTCAACTAAAATTTCTCCTGTATCTGGATGAATTACTTTTTCAGATACTACTCTTCCAGTAATTCTATATTCAAATGGGGGACGCAATGGATTGTCAGGTTCGTCCTCAATCCAATAACCTTCTGTAGCATCACATTCTTCATGCAATATAATTACGTCTTGTGATATATCTATAAGCCTTCTAGTCAAATATCCGCTATCTGCAGTTCTCAAAGCAGTATCAGTTAATCCCTTTCTAGCACCGTGAGTTGAGATAAAATATTCAAGAACCGAAAGACCTTCACGGAAACTTGATTTAATCGGCAATTCAATAATTCTACCACGAGGATTACTCATTAAACCTCGCATACCTGCCATTTGTTTAATTTGTGCCAAGTTACCTTTAGCACCCGAATTTGCCATCATATAAACCCCACCATAGCCAGGTAGTGATTCTCTTATTACACCAGTCATATCGTCACTAGTTTTTGTCCAAATAGCAATTGATCGTTGGTACCGTTCTTCATCACTTAACAATCCATTTAGATATTCTTCCTCAATTTCATCGACATCTTCAGTAGCTTGATTTATCAAAGCCTGTTTTTTAGGAGAAATTGTAATATCATTTATTGAAATTGTGGTACCAGATTTTGTAGCATAACCAAAACCAATTTTTTTAATTGAATCTAATATCTCAGCAGTAATTAAATTTCCTAACTCTGCATAACATTCGTTAATCAATTCACCCAAATTGTCCGAATTCATTTCAACATTTCTAAATGACAATTCTTTTGGAAGAATTTCATTAAAGATTATTCTACCTGCAGTAGTATCTATCCATTCATCTTCTACTTTAATCGAAATCAGATCATGTAACCCTATTAAATCAGCGTCATACGCCTGTCTAGCACTTGTAGAACTCAAATATCTATTGTTTGTATGTACTGCTTCTTCTTCAATATGGGTGAGATAATAACAACCTAAAACTATATCTAAAGTAGGCGACACAATTGGTTCTCCTGAACTAGGTCGTAGCATATTATGAGTGCTGAGCATTATTTCACTCGCCTCTCTAACTGCTTCTTCTGATAATGGGACATGAACAGCCATTTGATCTCCATCAAAATCAGCATTAAAAGCAGTACAAACTAATGGATGTAGACGAATTGCACTTCCTTCTACTAAAACTGGTTGAAAAGCTTGAATACCTAATCTATGTAATGTTGGAGCTCTATTAAGAAGAACAGGTCTCCCCGATATCACTTCTTCTAAAATATCCCAAACTTCTTCCCTCCCATTTTCTACCATTCTTTTAGCACTTTTTACATTGTGTGCATGACCTTCCATAACTAATCGATTCATAACAAAAGGCTTAAACAATTCTAACGCCATTTTTTTTGGCAAACCACACTGATGCATTTGTAGTTCGGGACCAACAACAATAACAGATCTCCCACTATAATCTACTCGCTTTCCAAGTAAGTTTTGTCTAAATCGTCCTTGTTTTCCCCTCAACAAATCTGATAAGGATTTTAGTTTATGGTTATGACTTCCAGCAATAGCTCTTCCATGTCTACCGTTATCAATTAAAGCATCAACAGCTTCTTGTAACATTCTTTTTTCATTACGAACAATTATTTCAGGAGCTTCAAGTTCTAATAACCTTCTTAGCCTGTTATTTCGATTGATAACTCTTCTATATAAATCGTTTAAATCACTCGTTGCAAAACGACCGCCATCTAGTTGTACCATTGGCCGTAAATCAGGAGGTAAGACTGGTAAAACTGTCATTATCATCCACTCTGATCGGTTTCCGCTACGACGAAATGATTCAACAATTCTTAGTCTTTTAACAGCCTTTTTACGTCTCTGTCCTGCTGTTACTTTTATTTCTTCAGCTAGTTCATCTCTCAGAACATCTAGATCAATACCTTCTAAAATTTCCATGATTGAACCTGCACCCATAGCTGCAGTAAATCTATCGCCTAATGAATCTCTAAGTTCACGATATCGATTTTCAGTAAGAAGCTGCATAAGAGCTACTTGTTCAATATCATCAATTTTAATTTTAATTTGTGCTAAAGAAGTCTCAAAACTTGCTTTAATTTCAGTTGCAATTTGAGAAATTTTTACTAACTCTTTATCATCATCAGATTCAGAGACAGCTAATAATTTTGCTATATTTTGTTCATCAAAAACACCATAATCTAATTTATTGTGTTCAATATAATTGTTTACTGCCGCAAGAATTGCTTCCATACTATTTTGTTCTATTTGTTCTTCTTGCTGCCGCATCTCACTTAATAATAAATCTAAAGATTCTTGATCTATGGAAGTAATAATATATTGAGCAAAATATAACACTCTTTCTAAATTTCTAGGTGAAATATCTAATAATAAACCCAAACGTGTAGGAGAACCCTTAGCAAACCATATATGTGCAACTGGTGCGGCTAATTTTATATGACCCATTCTTTCTCTACGAACTTTACTTCGTGTCACCTCTACACCACAACGATCACAAATAACGCCCTTATAACGTAATTTTTTATACTTGCCACAATAGCATTCCCAATCTTTTGTAGGGCCAAATATCTTTTCACAGAACAATCCATCTTTTTCAGGACGCAAAGTTCTGTAATTTATTGTTTCAGGTTTTGTTACCTCTCCATAAGACCAATTCAAAATTTGTTCTGGAGATGCTATACCTATTTTTACCGCATTAAATTCAGGAGTTTCAGTTGTCATCCTTTATCTACCTCTTTGTGTATTTATGTATGCAAATTGATATTAAGATTGTTGAATAATTAAAGTTCTTCATCCACATCTACGGAATCAATAAATCCACTATCTTTTAAATTTGCCAAATTACCGGCTGTATCCAAATTGGAAGCAATTTCATCATCCTCAAAACTTGGAATTATTTGGTCAGTGTCTATATCCATATCAAGTAAGGCAGCCTCATCATATTCATTTAAAAGGCCAAAAGGTTGGTCTGCTTCTCGTAATAATTCAACCGAAAGACCTAAACTTTGTAATTCTTTTAGAAGTACATTAAAAGATTCTGGAATTCCAGGCTGTACTATATCTTCACCTTTAATAATTGATTCATATGTTTTTACCCGACCTAATACATCATCAGACTTAACCGTTAACATTTCTTGCAAGTTATGAGCAGAGCTATACGCTTCTAATGCCCAAACTTCCATTTCTCCAAACCTTTGACCTCCAAATTGAGCCTTACCGCCCAAAGGTTGTTGTGTTATTAAAGAATATGGACCTGTAGATCGAGCATGTATCTTATCTTCAACTAAATGAATTAGTTTGAGCATATAAACAAGACCTACTGTAACTGGCATATCAAAAGCCTCGCCTGTTCTACCATCATACAGTTTAGTTTTTCCAAAAGTCGGTGGAACATCATCATGGTTAGCATTTAACTCTCTGATTTTGTCATTTAACTCTTCTCTGGATAAACCATCGGTAGAAACATTGCGATTATTAAGCCAGATACGATGGCAAGCTTCTGTAGCTAATCCGACTATATCTTCTCGATAAATTTCTTCATAGTTATAACCTCTTTCAGATAGCCAATCTCTTAGTAAATCAAGGTTTATAGATCCATGTTTTTGTATACAAGCAGATTCGGCCACAAACCAAGATTTAGCTAAAGTATCCTGAATTCCAAGATCGCTTGCGCCATCAAATACTGGTGTTACTGCATCAAAATTCATTCCTTTAGCACCCATACCCAGATGAGTCTCTAAAACCTGGCCAAGATTCATTCTTGAAGGGACTCCCAATGGGTTCAAAATTATATCTACTGGGGTACCATCAGCTGTGTATGGCATATCTTCTACTGGCATTATTCTAGAAATAACCCCTTTATTCCCATGACGTCCCGCCATTTTATCGCCTACTGATATTTTTCTAGTTTGTGCAATCCAAACTCTCACTAGTTTATTTGCTCCAGCAGGTAAATCATCTCCATTGTCTCTACTAAATATGCTAACTTTCGTTACTTTACCTCTTTCACCATGCGGAACTCTTAAAGAAGAGTCCTTAACATCACGAGCTTTTTCTCCAAATATAGCCCTCAATAGTTTCTCTTCTGCACTTAAGTCTGTTTCGCCTTTTGGCGTAATTTTACCGACTAATATGTCACCTGGACCTACTTCAGCCCCAGGCATAATTATTCCATCTTCATCCAAATTTCGAAGACTTTCCTCTCCGACATTTGGTATATCTCTTGTTATTTCTTCCGGACCAATTTTTGTATCTCTAGCCTCACATTCATGTTTTTCAATATGGATAGAGGTAAATTTATCTTCTTGAAGCAATCTTTCGCTTACAATTATTGCATCCTCAAAGTTATATCCTTCCCAACTCATAAACGCTACTAGTACATTTTGTCCCAGTGCCAATCTTCCACCATCAGTAGAAGAGGAATCAGCAATTGGTTGACCTGCATAAACCTTATCTCCTTTAAAAACAATAGGTCTTTGATTCATGCAAGTACCTTGATTTGTCCTAAAGAATTTTCTTAATTGATATTCATGATCTTTGCCTTGATTATCTTTTATAACTATATAGTCACTTCCACAAACTGTAACTTCACCATCTACGTCAGAAATCACTACCTGGCCTGAATCAATAGCAACTCTTCGTTCCATACCCGTACTAACAATTGGAGCATCAGGTCTCAATAATGGAACTGCTTGTCTTTGCATATTTGAACCCATCAATGCTCTATTAGCGTCGTCATGCTCCAAAAAAGGAATTAAAGCGGTTGAAACACTAACAATTTGTTTTGGAGAAATATCCATATAATCAATCTGGTCAGGACTTTCAATTGCAAAATCCTCACCCCTTCGAACTTCAATTTTCTCGCTAGAAATTTGTCCTTTTTCATCAAGTATTGCATTTGCTTGAGCAATTACATACTTTTCTTCATCATCGGCAGATAAATAATGTATATGTTCGGATTTATCTGTAACATAAGCCTGAACTTTTATTTTCATTTCAGGTATAGAACTTAATTTAGTAAAAGTTCTATTTGTAACTACAGATCCTTTTCTAATCATAGTTTTACCTTGATCGTCTCTTACAGGTTCATTAATTGTTCTACCAATCAACTCTCCATCATGCGAAAGTAATTCATGAATAACCTTTCTATAAGGTGTTTCAATAAATCCAAATTCATTGGTACGAGCATAAGTTGCAAGTGAACCCAACAAACCAATATTTGGACCCTCAGGTGTTTCAATAGGGCAGATTCTGCCATAGTGAGAATGGTGTACGTCTCTTACATCAAACCCTGCTCTTTCTCTAGATAAACCTCCTGGTCCTAGTGCTGAAAGTCTTCTCTTATGAGTTAACTCAGCCAATGGGTTAGTCTGATCCATAAATTGGGATAATTGAGATCCACCGAAAAATTCTCTCACTGCCGCGCCCACTGGTCTCTGATTAATTAATGAAGAAGGTGTTGTGGTTTCCGGGTCGTTAATGGTCATACGTTCTTTTACAACACGTTCCATTCTAACGAGACCTACTCGTAATTGATTTTGTATTAATTCACCAACGGCACGAACTCTCCTATTGCCTAAATGGTCAATATCGTCTGGAGTTTCACGACCATTATTGATATCTAGAATTTTCTTAACCACTGCCACAATGTCTGACTTGGTAAGAGTTTTATCTTCGATATTATAATCACCACCTAGTCTCTTGTTAACCTTATATCTTCCCACCCTGCCTAAGTCATACCTTCTAGGATTAAAAAATAAATTGTGCAACATCGCTTCGGAGTTTTCCAAAGTTGGAGGCTCTCCTGGTCTTATATGTCGGTATAATTCAATTAAAGCATCTTTTCGCTCTATAGCATTAGGATCGCGATCAAGAGTAGTTTTGATATAAGTGTGGTCTGCATCAGTATCAAAAGATTTAAATTCTTCTAAAATAGCTTGAGGTGAATCAAAACCTATTGCACGCAAAAACGTGGTTACAGGTATTCTTCTTTTCCTGTCGACTTTTACAGAAATTATGTCCCTCGAACTTGTTTCAAATTCTAACCATGCACCACGATATGGAACAAATTTAGCATTTCCCATTTTTCTTCCTGTTACAGGATCTTCTTCGACTGTAAAATATACACCTGGAGATCTAACAAGCTGACTAACTACAACACGTTCAGCACCGTTAATAATAAATGTACCGTTTGATGTCATAAATGGTATATCAGCAAGAAATATTTGATTCTCTTTGATTTCTCCGGTCTGTTTTATTTTCAATTGGGCAGTAACATATAAAGCCGATGCATAAGTTTTTTCTAATTCTCTACATTCTGATTCACTGTATTTGGGTTCTCGGAACTCATGACTTACAAAATTTAGCTCGTAACGAGTATTATTAAAATCCTCTATTGGTGAAATTTCATTTAATAATTCTGTCATTCCCTCTGTTTTAAATGACTCAAAAGATTGACTCAATACCTGAATTAAGTTTGGCACACTTGCTTCAAGGGTACTCGAAGCAAAACTATTTTCAATACGCTTAATACTGGCAGAAGGTTCAATAGCAACCATATGAAACACACTCCTTATTGAATGTAAAAAATACCATCCCATAAGGAATGGCAAAAAGAAAATGGGATACCCCAGCTATTTTGGAAACTTATATATGATATGATAAGCCTGTTATATAAAATATAAACATCTATTATAATGTATATTTGAATTTATGTCAAACTAAAATCACTTAGTTTGCCCAATTATTTGTAGATTGGCTAAACTCACCAATAATTTCTTTTTGCCTGCGGAAGTGAAATGCACATCAACTACATAATCATTTCCACTTTCAGTACATAACAACACAATACCTTCACCAAAAGTTTTGTGTAGGACTTTTGTGCCTATTTCAATAGGATCTAATGAATGAACTTTTTCTTGTTGGTTATTATTAGAACTTGGTATAATCATATTTTTATTTATATTTGAAGTAGTTTTTTCTAAACTTTGTACATTTAAATCTGAAATATCTGATAAAAAACGCGAAGGAATACTAATTTGACTACCCTGTCCAAAACCATATCGTTTATATGCCCTTAATAAATAAAGTAGCTTTTCTGCACGAGTAATACCCACATAACAAAGTCTCCTCTCTTCTTCTAATTGTACTGGATCATCCATACTTCTTATGTGAGGTAATAATCCTTCTTCCATTCCTGCTATAAAAACCACTGGAAATTCTAATCCTTTTGATTGATGTAGAGTAATTAGCGTTACCGAATTTTCATTGGGATCTAAACTGTCTATATCACTAACTAAAGCTATCCTATCTAAATAATCTGTCATTGACGTTATTTCTTCTGTTTCGTGTAATTGTAAAGCCAGTCCTTTTAATTCCATTACATTTTCTAAACGATCAAGGCCATTAGTTTCATCCTGTTGAAGATATGCTTGGTATCCCACATCGGTAATTATTTTTTGAATTATTTCCGAAGGTGTTATACCTACAGATTCTGTGATTAATTTTTCTAACAAATTAGAGAATACCTCCATAGATGCAGCAGCCCGTCTTGTTAATCCAATTAATTGTTGCAATTCATCTGCCTTATTGAATGTAGTGAGAATTTGATAAATTGTTTTATTATTTTTTTTAGCGAAATCAACCAATTTATTATAGCTAGTAGTACCAATACCTCTTGGTGGAACATTAATTATTCGAGCGATACTAATATCATCATCCGGATTTGCAATAACCTTAAGGTATGAAATCACATCCCTGATTTCTTTTCGACTATAGAATTTAATACCACCTACAATTTTGTATGGAATTCTATTTGATAGACATGCCTCTTCTATTACACGTGATTGAGCATTTACTCTATACATTATTGCGCATTGATCCCATTTATATTTTTTCAATTTTACTAAACGTTCTATTTCATGAATAATTTTTTCTGCTTCTTCTTTTTCAGAATATCCTTCATCTACAATTAAAGCTTCTCCAGTACCATTATCAGTCCATAATTTATTGATAACATTTGCATTATTAGAAGCTATAAGTTTAGAAGCAGCATCTAATATATTTTGCGTAGATCGATAATTTTGAGAAAGATGAATAATCTTTGTATTTGGATAATCTTTTTGAAAAGACAATATATTTCTAATATCTGCGTTTCTCCATGAATATATTGATTGATTGGGGTCCCCCACAACACATATATTCTGATACTTATTGCCTAACAATTTCATTAAGGTATATTGAGCTATATTTGTGTCTTGAAATTCATCGATCATCAGATGTTCATATTTATTACTATAAAAATCAGAAATTTCTTTAGAATTTTGCAATAATTGTACGGCTTTCATTAGAAGATCATCAAAATCCAAAGCACTATTTGAATTTAAAGTATTTTGATAATTTTCGTATACTCTAGCTACGATTTCATCATAAAAGTTTTTACTTGTACCACTCAGTATTTCGTACGATATTAAATTACTTTTATGTTTCGAAATTGAAGCTAATACAGACCGGGAAGGAAATCTCTTGATATCTATTTGTAATTCTTTTAAGGATTCAGTTATAACCTGTAATTGATCATTATCATCATAAATAACGAAATTCTGATTCAGACCAATAAACTTTCCATGTTGCCTCAATATATAAACACAAAAACTATGAAAGGTTCCACATCGAAGATTAAAAGCATTTCTACCTGTGATCATATTGTTTATACGATCTTTGATTTCATTGGCAGCACGATTAGTAAAAGTTACTGCCAAGATATTTTGAGAATCAATCAATAGTTCACTGACTAAATAGGATATACGATGGGTTATAACCCTTGTTTTACCACTACCAGGGCCAGCTAAAACCAGCAAAGGCCCATCTGTTGTAGTGACAGCATCCTGTTGCTCACAATTAAGGCCAGAAAAAATTTGATCGTTCACAATTTATCACTAATTTATCAAAACTCTTCAATAATTTTTTTATAATTAATATCATTTTCTCTTACATCCCCTCTATCAATTAATGATTGATTAGATGGAGAAGCAGGTTTATAACCAGCAGGCATATTTCCAACACGCATATCTTGTACCTCTGAACCACTTTTATATTCAGATACAACTTCATCATCCTCAAGGTCTAAAATATCATCTTCATTAAAACCCAATAATTCCGATAAAACATATGCATTATGAAATCCCAGAGGAGCTGTAGGACTTTGAATAAATCCATTGGTTTTACTCATATTAAATGGTAATCCAGAATATATACGTTTACCTATATTCGTTTCTTCTAAATGATCAACTTGTTCAAAGAATTCTCGATATTTATATTGTTTATCAAGTAATAAATCTCTTGAATTATTAACTGGGGCAGCAGCAAGATTCATAGATTGTAATTTTTCAACAACCTCTTGTTTAGAAAAATTCTTACTCCAGTTTTTAATTTGATTATCAATTTCTTCATGATTCATCACGCGATCATCATTATTAGGATATTTATTTGCAGGCAAGCTTTCATTATTTAATAAATCACAAAGTTTTCCCCATTCATCATCTGTTTTAATGGTTAAAACAAACCATTCATCATTACCCTTGCATGGATAACAACCTTGAGGTGCATAAATATTATGGCGATTACCATTCCTTTGAATATATTTATCATTATGTGCAACATCTAACAATGGAGAGCTAACTATTGGAGTACAAGCCTCAAGCATGGAATGGTCAATCCATTGACCCTCCCCCGTTTTATTTCGATGAAATAAGGCCATTGTGATTGCACTTACTATATTCCAAGCTACAACTAGATCCATTATCGACTGCCCAGCTTTACTCGGAGTTTTATCAGAAAATCCAGTAAGATGAGAAGTAGTGGCTGCCTCTATTACTTGGGCCATTCCCACATAATCTTTCCAAGGTCCACTATGTCCATAGCCAGAATTAGAAAGCATAATTAAATCAGGTTTTATCTCTTTTAATTGTTCATAATCTAAACCTAAATTTGCCATAACTCTAGCAGAAAAGTTTTCGGCGACAATATCTGAAATAGAAACCAAATGCTTGAATAAATCACGTCCGCTATCCTCTGACAAATTTAAAGTAAAACTTTTCTTACTTCTATTTGAACCATTAAAAGCACCTGAACGATCATGCCAATTTATACCTGGATCTCCTTCGGGGAAAGGGCCTAAAAATCTGTAAAAGTTTGGTCTTTGCGCATATTCCACATGTATTATTTCAGCACCCATATCGCCTAAAATACTCATTGCCATTGGCAAAGCTAGTATATCTGAAGTTTCAATTATTCTTACTCCTTGTAATGGTAATGGTTTATTATTCATCGTTATTTAATTATCCCTTTGTCTTTCATATCTTTGATTACATCAGATTCAAAATTAAGAATAGTTGTTAAAATATCTTCTGAGTGCTGACCCAAAGAAGGTGCTCCTTCCTTGGGTATTCCTTTAGTTTTATTTAAACCTAATATATTTGAAACATGAGGTAAGCCAGATAATATTCCGTGGTCAATATTTGTAAAATAATCTCTTTCAATTAACTGTTCACAATGTAATAACTCTTTTGGATTTAATTCCCTACTAGCCATCAATCGCCAAGCATGAGCCTCGTGAAAAAATTCATCTTTATCTATTTCTTGTAGTCGATTTAAATATAAAGATTTTAATTCTTCATAATTTTCTTCCCTACCTTGTGGCGTTGAAAATTTATCTTCATACATTTCAGGAACTCCGAGAAATGCTGCAATTTCTTCGAAATCCGTACTTCGGATTACTGAAAGGCCTACATGGCCATTACTGGCTGGCCACAAGTCTACGCCAAATAGCAACCGATCCTTAGGTCCTCGGCCCCAAATAGCTCCTGTATATGTGTAATATTGCAAAGCGTAAGGTATACATGAAGTAACTACTTCAGCAATGCTGATATCAATATATTGACCTCCATAACGATCAACGCATAATAACGCCATCATTGTTGAACTTAGTGCTACCTGACCTGCCACATATTGAAATAATGGAACGCCAAATGACATAGGTTCACCATCATAATCACCACTAACGTACATATTACCACCATAAGCCTCTAAGCTTATTTGAGACCAGTTCCAATTACTATTTGGGCCACTTTGGCCATAAGGTGTTATTGATGTAATTATCAGACTAGGATTGATTTCTAGTAAATCTGAAAAAAGCACCCCTTTTGTTTCGAGAAATCCTGGTGATGTTCCATCTATAATTACATCTGCTTTCTGCGCTAGTTGAACAATAATATCTATTGATTTTTCACTATCAAAATCAACTGAGATACTTTTTTTCCCTGTATTTAAACTCAAAAAAAGAGTACTATGGTCATCATTTGAAGAATCTGTAATAAATGGTTCTTCGTTTCTTATTGAATCACCGTCTATTGTTTCAATCTTGACAATATTAGCACCATAATCAGCTAAAATTTTACAACAATATGAGCTAGATATACTTGAACCTATTTCTAATACTAATACATCATCTAAAGGTAGCAACTTTCCTCCCTCATGTCCTAAAAATTATAGAGCGAACCCCAGAATATTGAAGTTCGCTCTACAAATTATAATCTATTCGATTAATTTGATGGCTTTGGGAACCAATCTTCTTTCCAAGGCCAATCACCATCTACCTCAAAAACTGGCAATCCTTTATCAAGTCTATCTTTATATGGACTTGCAATAGGTTCGCGCCATGGATAGACTCCACCTTCGTAAGCCTTTGAACCAAGTTTGAAATGTTTGGTTTGTTCCAATGTCTCTACGAAAGGAGCATTCATATCGTATACCTTGGTCTTCACATTTCTACCATCAATACCGTTTGAAGGTCTGGGTCCAGCTCTTGAAACGTGTCCCCACAACTGTCTTCCTAGGATTTCTTCAGCCATCCATACAGTCTCAATTAATTTATCTAAATCTACACCTGTATCAATACCCATATCTTCCATCATATGCATTGTATCTTCAGTTGGAGCCATCCCTGTAGCTCTTCCATTACCACAATAAGGGCAACCACCGAAACCACCAATTGTTCCATCAAGAGCTAAATCATCTTCTGGACCAAGAGCACGTAATGCTGCATAGTGTGATGTTACTGCCATTCCTCTACTATTGTGAGAATGTAAAGACCAATGAGTAACTTCTGGCCATTTTTCTTTCACACGATAAATAATTTGTTCTACTTTTTCTGGATGAACCCATCCCATAGGATCACCCATACTAGCTTGAGTTACCTTAATACCTGCATCTTCCCAAAGAGCATGTTGATGCTCAAGTAATGCCATATATTGGTCTACTGAAAAATCCCCGAGGAAATTAGATCCAAAAGAAGCATTAGCACCTATACCAGCTTCCTTTGCACCTGATTCTATTGCTCGGGCAATAACTTTAGGCCAATTTTCCATCTCTTGCATTTGTGACCTATTCGTATTTCTTCTAACAAATACGTCACACATATGACAACTTAATGAAGGTCGGCCTGAGCCTCGTTCAATAGTAAGAGGCGGCGAATATTCTTTGGCTCTTTCAACTCCTCTTTCATTAAGAGCAAGTGCAGTATATGTTACACCTTCAATAGGCTTAAACTTGGACATTAATTCATCCATTCTAGCCATTTGTGGAGTATATCGCGGGCTCACAAAAGATCCAACAACTATGTTTTTTAAACCGGTTTCACCTAATGCATTTAGCAATTCGATTTTATCATCGATAGCAATATTAGCATCCTCGATTTGCATACCTTCTCTTAAACCTTGCTCGGTGTAAGTGACTTTTGGATACCTATTAGACATATTCTCCTCCTTTCATCGACAATCTAAAACAAGTAATAAAAATTATTTTGGGCATCTTAACTCCTTTCTGACCTTCGAAACCCCAGGGAGGGTCCTTGCCTTTGATTAAAAAAACCCTATTGATATGAAATAGATTTAGTGCCTTCGGATAATGTACCCTTGCAATCAGTCTCATATCACAAATAAATCAAAACCGATCATGAATCTAATGTCAATACTAAACATCTATATATACTATTGTAGATTTAACAATTTATTTATTTGTCGCCAAGTAATCTGGTATTCTGATGTATATCCAAATATTTTTTGATTTTTGTTTGAATTTTTTGATAAAAATCGTCAGTATTTATATCATCGGCAGTCATAATTAATGCGTCTTCTTGATTATCAGAGTAATATCTCTTTCTTATACCAACCTCTATCATTTCGTATTTAGAATATAAATTCTGTGCAATTTCATTTGATACTCGCACTTCCAATGTCAGCGTATTTGATTTTCTTTGAAAAGCTCTTTGAAATGCAACGATTATCAACATTTCACCTAAACCCATACCTCTAAATTCTTCTCTTGTTGCAATAGAAGTTATATGTGCCTCATCCAACGAATACCATATCCCAATATAACCAACTATAAACGAATTCTTTGAATCTGATCTATTAGAGGAAAATAAATCCTGTATTTTTTTTACAGATTTCTTTAGAAAAGATGTTTTTGTTTTAGTTTCGGGTAAAACTAAATTGTCATCTATCTTGCAATCAATAACAAAATATTCAGCAAACTTATTACCAAGTTCACGTTTAAAAGGAATAGGGGGCCACATAGTTGGAAAGGCTTGTCGCTCAATTATTGCGACTTCAGAAATATCTTTATTATTCATTAACCTTACTGAAAAATTCATAAACCTAACTGTAACAAAATTTGATCGGATAGTTAATTTTATTAAAAAAAATTGAAAGAAAGAAAACGAATTGTTGGCATTTTATGACTATTTAAGTAATAATATCTGAAGAATTTATATTTTTTTACCTTTTGTCAAAACTTCTATGAACGTATTAATCAGATTAGCTAAAAGAACCGCACCTTACAAAGGTCGACTTCTATTAGCATATCTTTCCATAATTGGTGTAACAGTTTTTGGTTTAATGATCCCAAAAATTATCGGAACAGCCATAGATGCTGTGATCACTTCTGGTTCAGCTAAAGGCTTATGGGTCTTAGCTGGAGGAATAATATTAGCAAATTTGTTTCGAGGACTTATGGCCTATGGCCAAACCTATTTCGGTGAATCACTGGGACAACAAGTTGCTTACGACCTAAGAAATGAGTTTTATACACATTTACAAACCCTCAATTTTGATTTCCACGATAAACACCAAACAGGGAATTTGATGTCACGGGCCACATCTGATATTGAAGGAATTCGAATGTTTGTCCAAGGAGGTATGATACGATCTTTCTTCTGTATAAGTTTAATTCTGGGTGTGATGATTTTAATTATTTTATTAGATTGGAAATTAAGCTTATATTGCTTAGTATTCGTACCATTTATTATATGGCGCGGTAGTATCTTTATACTAGCTCAAAGAAAAAAATGGTTCCTTGTTCAAGTAGCAATGGGACATATGACTACTATTCTGCAAGAAAATCTATCTGGTCAAAAAGTAGTAAAAGCATTTGGTGCTGAAGAGTTTGAAGAAAAACGCTTTTTTAACCGCACTGGCGAAGTTGCTCAACATGCTTACGAAGCTGCCGCCCTTCAAGCTAATAATGCTGGAATGATGACATTTTTCTATATGGCAAGTACTGCACTGATATTGTGGGTTGGGGGAACAGAAGTAGTTGATGGAAATATGACAGCTGGTGAACTTGCTCAATTTATATTATATCTTGGCATGTTAGCTATGCCAGTAAGAATAGCAGCCTGGGTTACTAACTCTTTTTCTCGAGGTCTATCTGCAGGTACACGAATATTTGAAATATTAGATAGCAAGCCATCAATTTTTAACCATGATAATGCAGACTCTGCTACAAAAATCAAAGGTGAAATAAAATTTGAAAATGTTTCGTTTTATCATGAATCTGGAAAAGATATTCTACATAATATTGACTTTCTAATTAAGCCAGGAGAAACATTAGGGATTATTGGCCCCCCTGGAAGTGGGAAAACAAGTATTATTAACCTAATACCACGATTTTACGAACCAACCACTGGTAAAGTAACTATAGACGATATACCAGTAGATAGCTTTGAACTGATAAATCTACGAAAAAATATTGGGTTAATTCACCAAGACGTTTTCCTCTTTACTGATAGTATTAGAGAAAATATAGCCTACGGAAACCCTAATATCTCTATAGAAGAAATAGAAAAAGTCGCTAATATTGCCCAGATTCATGAGTTTGTCATGTCCTTACCACATAAATATGATACCGTTGTTGGTGAAAGGGGAAGCACTTTATCAGGAGGACAAAGACAAAGAATTTCAATTGCCAGAGCATTACTAATTGATCCCCCAATATTAATAATTGATGATGCTACATCAAGTGTCGATACAATCACAGAAAAATATATACAAGCTCAATTGGAAAATATTTCTCAAGATAAAACTACAATTATCATTGCTCACAGAATAAGTTCAGTGCAAAATGCCGATAATATCATTGTTTTAAATAATGGATTAATTGAACAAAGAGGAAATCATACAGAATTAATTCAACAAGAAGGCATATATAAAGATTTGTATAATTTACAAATTGCCGAAAATCAAGCAGATGAACCTCAAATACAAAATGCCCCATTGAAGGAAGATACCAGTCATGCTTAATAAACGCACTGCCGCATGGACTACCCTCAATGAAGAAGAAATAGGTGCTGTATGGGATTTTGGAGCAGCAAAACAGCTATTCCCTTTCCTACGAGGAAAGTTAATTGTCTTTACTTTAGCTATGGTAATGATGACATTTTATACACTCACTATTGTAGCCTTACCTAGAATTATTGGATACGTCACAGATGCCTTCATACTCACTCAAGATAAATCTAGTTTAAATCAATGGGGAATAGCTTTATTTATTGTTGTAACAATAAATTATGTTGCAAATGTCAGTTATCTGAAACTTTTAGCACAAGCCTCACAACATGTACTCCTTAACCTAAGAATGAAAATGTTTGATCACTTACAAAACCTATCTATACCGTTTTTTGATAAAAACGAAGTCGGAAGAATAATGAGTAGAATCCAAAATGATGTAAATCAACTACAAGAGTTTTTCCCAATGTTAGCCCTTACTCTTGGAGATTTACTTAGCGTAATAGGCATAACTATTGTTATGTTATTGATGAATGTCAAGTTAGCACTATATTGTTTTACTGTTATTCCTTTCCTTTTATTCATAATTGCTCTTTGGCAAACCAGAGCAAAAGCTGCGTTTGTCAGAGTTAGGCAAGCAATATCAGTAGTAAATTCACGACTTCAACAAAACATTTCTGGTGTACGAATAGTACAAAGTTTTAATCGAGAAGAAAGAAATGCTAAAATTTTTGACGGCGTCAATGACGATCATTTACAAGCCAATATAAAAGCAATTAGGCTATCTTCTGCACTTATGCCTACAGTAGAATTTGTTACGGCTATTTCCTTGAGCTTAGTAATAATTATTGGCGGCAATATGGTTTTAGGTGAAGAACTACAATTGGGTGAATTAATTGCATTTACACTTTACGTTCAAAGATTTTTTGAACCTATTAGAAGTTTAACAATGCAATATACAGAATTTCAAAGAACTACTACATCAGCAGTACGAATATTCGAATTACTTAGTGTTGAACCTGAAGTGATTTATAATGAATCGATCAAATCAAATAGTAAAATCGAAAAATCTAGTAAATTGAAATTTGATAATGTCACTATGGAATATACAAAAGACAGATATGCATTAAAAAATTTAGATTTAAGTATCGAATCTGGAGAAATGATCGCTTTAGTAGGCCCAACTGGAGCTGGGAAAACAACTATAGCTTCACTAGCGGCTAGATTTTATGATCCGACAGAAGGAACAGTCTTAATCGATGGATTAAATTTAAAGGAACTACCACGTGAATATTTACGACAACGATTGGGTATGGTTCTTCAAGAACCTTTCTTATATTCACTAACTGTTGCAGAGAACATTAAATACAATAACGATAAGGCTTCTTTAGAGGACATAATTAAAGCTAGTAAGGCCGCAGGTGCCCATGATTTTATCAGTGAATTGAGTGAGCAATACGACACAATTCTTCATGAGCGAGGTATGAATCTCAGTCTAGGACAAAGACAATTGATTAGTTTTGCCAGAGTATTATTAGCAGATCCAGAAATACTTATATTAGATGAGGCAACAGCTAATGTAGATACTTTTACAGAAATAAAAATACAAAAAGCATTAAACACTTTGCTAAATAATCGTACATCAATTGTTATAGCTCATAGATTATCTACAATACGAAACGCAGATAGAATAATTGTTATGGATCAAGGTAGAATTTTAGCTTCAGGTAGTCACGATGAATTAATGAAATCAAGTGAATTTTACCAAAATTTGTATAATCTAAACTTTACTGAATAATTAATACAACCTCAACTTATATTGATGCATACCCTTAAGTAAAACCATAACTCCACACAATGCTACTGCAAATAAACCCTGTAAATCTGGATAAGTATATTTAAGGTCCATTAGGTTATATTCATATTTTGTTATAGAAAAGAAAACAATCAGAACTATAAATAGAGCACCTACAACTGCAAATGCTTTAGTCTTCAGTGTCACAATTAAAATAATTGGGAATAGTATCAAAAATGCTAAAGGATTGATTGCACACGCAACACCAATACATTTAGCAAGACCAGTTCCTCCTTGGAATTTGAAATAAACTGGGAAAAAAGTACCTAATAAAATAAAACATGGTGAAATTATTACCAAAAGTGTTTTATATTCTTCGATACGACTTGCCAAATCAATACAAATTGTAAAAATAACAAATCCCGTAAATACATCTCCTAGAAACACGAGGAATCCACCAGACAAACCAAACTCCCTTGAAAAATTAGCAGTTCCTGGATTATTTGTCCCAAAATCTCTAATTTCTTTCTTGTAAAATTTTGTAATAATATTGGCCCATACTAAAGAGCCGCCTAAATAGGCTAATGTAACTAATAATAAAATAGTTAATATATCCACAATACCTCCTAAACGTAGGTTTAGTTATATTATCTTGTTTGCTTTCAAATTCTCAATATCACTAGTAGTAAAATTTAACATACCTTTATATATTTCATTATTATCTTGCCCCAATTTCGGGGAAAAACCTCGTATTCTCCAAGGAGTTTTGTTAAAAATATACGGTGCACCTGGAAAATATGTTGGCTTTTCTTCATTTCCCGAACTAATATCAATAAAAAATCCTCTTTCCCAAAAATGTTTGTCTGCTACGTTATCTTCTGGAGATCTTATTAGCCCCCATGGTAATCCTATAGATTGAGCTCTATTAAAAACATATTCAGAATCTAATGAATTGATTAGGTGTCCAATATAACTAAAGAGTGTGAACATGAGATCTGAATCTCTCTTTCTTAAAGTAACCATTTCTTCGTATTTATGACTTAGTAATTCAGATGCGTCTTGAGATTCTTGAATCCATTCTAATAACTTTGACCATCTATTCAAATCTTGCGGCGGTGTTCCAAAAACATGGATCATTCCCCCATCAATACATCTATATATTGCTGGAGGAGTCGGAGTTATACTATGGTGACGACCTGTTTGTCTTAGTGGAACAGCTTTCTGATAGATGTACATAGGTAAAGCTGCCTCTGTAGAAGATGAAATTGCCTCATGAATTGAGACATCAATATATTGTCCCTTATTAGTTATATCTCGATATATTAAAGCTACTAATGTGCTAATAGCCGCATAATGTGAACCAGTATAATATCCGGCCCAACCGTCCGGACACATCGGAGGGTTACCAGGTAAATGATCATATCCACAACTGGCTACAGGGCCACCAAGAGAAAGCGCAACTAAATCTGTCGTTTTGTAGTTTGCATAAGGTCCTGTCCTCCCAAAACCTGAAATAGCAGTCCAGATTAATGTACTATTTTCTTTAGAAATATCTTCATACCTTAATCCCATACTCTCCAAATAATTATTATCAAAAGATTCTAAAAGGATATCGGTTTTTAAACAGAGTTGTTTTAATATTTCAATACCCTCTTTAGTAGATAAATCCAAAGTAACACTTTTTTTATTCGTATTATGATACCAATTATAAAGACTAGATTCTTCACTAACATTATCCATAAAAAATGGGCCTATTAATCTTGTTTTATTTCCAGATAATGGTTCTATTCTAATTACATTGGCTCCCATATCGGCAAGTAATTTCCCAGCATAAACACCTTTTTCGTCAGTTAAATCCAAGACAGTAATATCGCTTAAAGCATACATTTGATTTATCAAAAAACTTCCTCGCTTTCCATTCGGTCTAGGTCTTCCTGATTGTATCCTAGTAAACTAGATATAACGTATTTACTATGCTGACCTAATATTGGAGATGAGCTCTCCATACGATGCCCGACTTCGCTAAATTTTGCAGGAAATCCATCAAAATCATATTTGCCAATTTCTGGGTGTTCAATTTGTTGGAAATAATTTCGCTCTTTTAATTGAGGGTCTGAAGTCACTCTGTCTTTTGCATTTTGTACAACCCCAGCACTAACTGAAACACCTTGTAATATATGCATTAATTCAATAGCATCCCAATCTGCGAGAGTAACACTTATTTCATTATCCAAAAAATCTTGATTTTTAATACGTAGTTCATTGGTACTAAACAAATTGTTATCTAATAAATCAATTCTATTTATCGCTTTACAAAATTTTGCCCACTCATCATTGTCTGAAACTACTAAAGCTATCCATCGATCCTCTCCATGGCATCGATAAATATTATGAGGTGCCACAATATCAAATCGCGCTCTGTTCCCAGGAGGATTTTCTGGACGTTTATATTTTCTACCATTCATTAAATAATCAAGCAGATAAGTTCCAGTAAGAGCCATTCCTGTTTCAACTTGAGAAATATCAATTGACTGACCTTCTCCTGTAGTATTTCTATGATGCAATGCTAACAATAAGGCAATGGCTCCGTAATACCCTGCAGTATGATCCAAAAAGGAGTAGCCCCATCCCGAAGGATATTCGTTGGGGAAACCAGACATATATGTTAATCCAGATAATGCTTGAGCTGTTGGACCCCAAGTTGTATAGTCTTGTTTACTTCCGCTATGACCAAAACCTGATAAACTTAAATATATTATGTCAGGCTTAATTTTTATCTGCTCCTGATAATTTAAACCCCACCGATCAAGTACTTTTGAACTAAAATTTTCAATTAATATATCCGAAACACTAATTAAATTTTTTAATACATCCATTCCATCAGGATGCATAACATTAAGAGTCAGAGAAGATTTATTCCGGTTTAAATTATTAAAAAAACCGCTTCGATTAACACCAGATATATTATCTGCAAACGGAGGTGCACCTCGTATATAATCTGGAGATTCTTTATACTCCACTTTAATAACTTCGGCACCTAAATCGGCAAAAATCCTCGTGGTTTGAGGTCCAGCAACTATCCATGTTAGATCTACTACTCTTATACCAGATAATGGAAGGGGTTCACCTTTGTCATTATGATTGAATATCATACACTACCCTTCCATTGAGGACTTCTTTTTTCCACAAAGGCACTCATACCTTCCAATCTGTCCGGAGATGCCATATGCAAATCTATCCAATAATATGTCTTGTTAAATGCTGCCTCAAGAGGTAAATCAAATCCTATAGTAGAAGCTTCCTTTGTCCCCTGTATAGCTAATGGGGCACATTTAATAATATCTGAAGCCCATTCCAATGCGACAGAATATAAATCATCTAAAGCACATACTTGGTTTACTAAACCATAACCAAAAGCATCCTGTGCTGAAAGTCTTCTAGCTGTAAGCATCATCCCCATTGCAACTTTATAGGGAATTTGTCTAGGTAACCTATGCATACCTCCAGCCCCTGCAACTAATCCAACTGTAGGTTCTGGTAATCCAAATTGGGCATGTTCTGCTGCAATAATAATGTCACATGCTAAGGCTAATTCGAATCCTCCCCCTAGTGCAAAACCATTTACTGCAGCGATTATTGGTTTTGACATCCTATATCGAGGATTTGTTATACCACCAAACCCACCTAAAGGCATATTCCCTAGTTTATTATGATTTAACCCCTTTTTTGCCAATTCAGTAGAAAATTTCAAATCATTACCCGCACTAAAGGATTTGTCTCCCGCACCAGTTAATACTGCAACTCTAATACTAGGGTCTTGATCAATTAAATTCCAAATATTATAAAGCTCAACATGGGCTGGTTGATGTAAAGCATTTCTTACTTCTTCTCTATTTATTGTTACCCATGCGATTTGATCTTTTACTTCATATTTGACATATTCATAATTCATAATTCCTCCTCAATTTAATTCTTGTTTAATATGTTGCTCTACCCCCGCTTATATCAAAAACTGCACCTGTGCTAAATGAACATTCAGCAGATGATAACCAAGCTACCAAAGCTGCAATTTCAGATATTTCTCCTGTTCTCCCAACTGGAATCTTATCAACCATATACTTGACTTGATCCGGTGTGAATTGATCTAAAATTCTCGTTTGGACTACAGCTGGAGTAATACAATTCACTAATACCCCAGTACCAGCTAGTTCTTTTCCAACTGACTTTGTAAGTCCAATTACTGCAGATTTCGTTGCAGAATAAGGAACCATTCTAGGATTTCCTTCCTTACCTGCGATTGAGGCAATATTAACTATTCGACCATAATCTTTTTCAATCATATGCGGTATTACCTCGTGACAAAAAGAAAATACACCTCTAAAGTTTGTTCTATAGACTCTATCTAATTCTTCGACATCCAATTCCCAGATATTGCCATTTTTACCCCCTATACCTGCATTATTTACAAGAATGTCTATTCTTCCCCATTTATCTAATGCTTTTTTTACTGCTTCTTCGGCAGTTTCAGGATTAGCAACATCACCAATACATATTTCTATATCCACACCATTTGATGCTAATTCACTTCCAGCTTGCTCAGCTAAATCAGCATCAAAGTCAACCAAAACAATATTTGCACCATCATCTGAAAGCCTCTTAGCTATACCGTATCCAATTCCGGTAGCCGAACCTGTTACTATCGCCACCTGCCCATCTAGGATGCCCATATTTCCTCCTTAGATTTATTTTTTTGTATTCAAAAAATAGTCAACTTCTTCCAAAGTAGGCATAGATTCCTGCGCTCCAGGTTTAGTGACTGCTAACGACCCTATGGTTACACCCATAGTTACAGAATCTACGAAAGAATTTCCTTTTAATAAATAAGATGTAAATCCGGCATTAAAGGCGTCTCCAGCTGCAACAGTATCTATTGCTTTAACTTTTTTTGCTTCAATAAACCCGGATATTCTATCATTGATATAATATGCTCCCTTTTCGCCTAATTTAATAATTACTCCTTTTTTTACCCCTCTATCGAGTAATGTTTTAGCTGCATTCTTTATCTGATCGTTGGTCTCAACAGGATGCCCAACTAAGGTTTCTGCTTCTGTCTCGTTGGGTATCAAATAGTCAAAATATTGATAAACTCCAACTGGCATGATACCAGCAGGGGCTGGATCCATTACAACAAGTTTATTGATACTTTGAGCATATTTAGCAGCTTTCAAAGAAATTTCCAAAGGTAGTTCCATCTGCAATAAAAGTGCATCAGCACCAGAGTTTAATTTTGAAGTAATTTTATCAATTTCAATATCGGAACAAGTAGCATTTGCACCTCGGATAATAATAATTTTATTCTGGCCTTTATCATTTACTGTTATATGGGCTATTCCAGAATTCATATTTTTCTCAATACCAACCAAAGAAACATCTACACCAAATGTTTGTAAACTATTAAGAAGTTCTTCTCCATAATAATCATCACCTATTCTACAAACCATAAACGTATCAATACCTAACCTAGACAAAGCTACAGCCTGGTTGCCACCTTTACCACCTGCTGATGTATAAAAACTTTGACCAATTAGTGATTCCCCATCTAAAGGAAATTTTTGTGCTGTTGCAATCAAATCATAATTTACTGAACCAAAAACGACCGCAGATATCGTAGACAAGCCCAAACCTCCAATATAGTAAATATTTACCTAACGTAAAGGTGAATAATAAGTAGGGGTTAATATAGAATTAGTAACTCTTGCAACTAATGGCCCATTTTTTTCCGTTTCTGCAAAAGCCTTAGCTCGATCTTCATCCGCCCTAAACTTTGCCCATGATTCTTGACGATGATTTAAATCATTAAATTCAAGAATATACGTTAACTTTGTATTATCCCCAAACTCATCGGTCCAAAATCCAACAACTTTCATATCATATTTTTCAAAATACCCCAAAGTTATCGTATCGAATCTTTTATTAAGTTCAGGTAATTTACCTGGTATTGCTTCGTATATTCTTAATTCATGAATCATTATTTTCTCCTTAGTATCTAAATTAAATTACCTTGTTTTCCAAGAGTATATTCTTTACCAAATAAATCGTATGCCAATTTCGTCGCAATTCTTCCCTTAGGTGTTCGTGATAATAGTCCTATTTGTAATAAATATGGTTCATAAACTTCCATAATCGTTTCAGATTCTTCATTTATAAATGCTGCCAATGTATCTAAACCTATTGGTCCACCTGTAAAATTAACGACAATTGCCTCTAATAATCTCATATCTATCTCATCAAGTCCTGTGGAAGTTATTCCTAATTTTGACAAACTATCGTCTGCAATTGAAGCTGTTATTTTCCCATTAGATTTAACTTCAGCATAATCTCGTACTCTTTTTAATAAACGATTCGCTATACGAGGAGTTCCACGAGACCTGACAGCTATTTGTTTTAAACCTTCATTATCAAATTTTATATTTAAAATTGTTGCGGATCTATTTAACAACTGAATAAGCGATTCAACATCATAATAATCTAGGCGATGGATAAGTCCAAACCTATTACGTAATGGTGAACTTATTGATGCATACCTTGTTGTAGCGCCAATAAGAGTGAATTTGGGTATTTTTAAATTAACACTTCGTGCCCCTAAACCTTTTCCCATAACCCAAGATAAGAAAAAATC
>VFGE01000011.1 GCA_009392515.1 SAR202 cluster bacterium
TTTTTTAGTTTTATTAAAGTATTTCATTAAAAAATTATTAATTTTATTACAAGCTTGGTTTGCTAACTCTGGGGAAGCTGCAGTGCCGGTCCCTATTGCCCATAAAGGTTCATAAGCGACAACCAATTGATTACAATTTTTCACATTTTGCAAAGCAGACTCTAACATTTCGTTCAGTGTCGAATCTAAATCTCCTTGATTTCGTTGTTCAATATTTTCACCAATACAAAGAATTGGAATCAAATCGCTTTCTATAGCTCTTAATATTTTCAAATTTATAATGTTATTAGTTTCTCCATACATCGTTCTTCTTTCAGAATGCCCAACAATAACATACTTGCAATATGGTGATAGCATATCTGCCGATATTTCACCAGTATAAGCTCCTGATGACTCATGTGAAATATTTTGAGATCCAAGGTTAATAGAAGAATTTTTTAATATACCAGCAGCTGATACAATTGAAGTATACGGAGGACAAATCACAATATTAATATCAGACTTTTGTTGAATCCCATTATTAATTTCAGTGACCAATTCAAGAGATTCTAAATTAGTTTTATTCATTTTCCAATTAGCAACAATTAAATAAGACAAACCAGAACCTCCTTATGTTATTTAATTCTGTTTCTTTGCCTGATTTGCTACTGCATTGGTTCTTTTAGCTATATCTTCAGGGTCACCAAGATAGTAGTGATTAATAGGATTTAAATCATTATCAAATTCATAAATAAGCGGAATACCTGTTGGAATATTAAACTCATTAATTTCTTCATCGTTCATATTATCTAAAAATTTAATTAAAGCTCGGCAACTGTTCCCATGAGCTACTAACAAAACATTTTTACCTGCTTCTAAATCTTTCTTAATTGCCTCATTCCAAACAGGTATGACCCGATCGAGAGTATCTTTTAATGACTCTGTGCGAGGAATATTTAGTCCTTTATATCGTCTATCAGATTCAAAACTTCTAGGGTCATCGGGTTTTAATTCTTCAGGTCTTACTGTATAGCTTCTTCGCCACATCTGAACCTGTTCAATACCATATTTCTCGGCTGTTTCGACTTTGTTTAATCCAATCAAATCACCATAGTGACGTTCGTTCAATCGCCAGGATCTATTTACAGGTATCCACATTAAATCCATATCATCCATAATTACCCATAAAGTCCTTATAGCTCTTTTTAATACTGAAGTATATGCAACATCAAACTGTATTCCACTTGATAATAATTCATTTGCAGCAAGCTTAGCTTCAGATATACCTTCTTCACTCAAATCAACATCTATCCAACCTGTAAACCGATTTTCAAGATTCCATTTGCTTTGTCCATGTCTAATAATTGCTAAAGGCACCACTATCTCCTCATATTTATAAACTATAAATCTACTACATCCACATCAGGTATTTTTGACACCCCAATTAAGTCTTTACCTTCCAGAAATTCGAGAGATGCTCCTCCTCCTGTAGATATATGAGTGACTGCATTAACTAAACCTAATTTATTAATGGCTTCTGCTGTTGATCCACCACCAACTATGCTCGTAACATTTTTTATATTTGCAACAGCTTCTGCAAGTCCCCTTGTTCCATTTGAAAATTGTTCGAACTCGAATACTCCCATTGGACCATTCCAAACTATAGTTTTACAATTATTTAGTTTGGAAATAAATAATTTGAGTGTTTCTGGGCCAATATCCATAACAAAACCTTTATCTTTTAATTCTGTTAAAGAGACTGTTTTGTACTTACTATCTATACTAAATGAATCCGCCACAACTACATCAGTAGGTAATATAACTTCAGTATTATTTTCTTTAGCCAATTGCAAAATTGATTTTGCGATGTTTACACTTTCCTCATCAATAGGGCCTTCCCCTACCGAATATCCTAACGCTGAAAAGAATATCATAGCCATCCCGCCACCAACTACTAGCAAATCTAACTTCTCAAACATATTTTGCAATAAATTTATTTTATCAACTATTTTTGCTCCGCCCATGATTGCAGCCATAGGTCTTGCTGGATCATCGAGAGCTGCACTTAAGTTTCGTAGTTCTTTCTCCATCTGGAAACCGGCATAACTAGGAAGAAAATCAGCTATTCCACTTATTGATGCATGATCACGATGGGAAGTACTAAAAGCATCGTTGACATAAATATCTGCCAAAGATGCAAGTGACCGGCAAAATGCTATTTCATTTGCTTCTTCTGCACCATAAAATCTAACATTTTCTAAAACCATAACATCTCTGGGCGCCATTTCGTTAGCCGCTTCACGAACTACATCACCAATTGTTTCCCGTACATATATAGTTTCTTGTCCAAGTAAAGCATTTAGTCGTTTTGCTACAGGAAACATACGCATTTCTTTAACAATTTTGCCTTTGGGTCTATCAAAATGCGAACACAAAATTATTTTACAATTGTTTTGCTGTAAATAACGAATTGTGGGAAGTGAGGCAAAAATACGTGTATCGTCAGATATTTGTCCTGTTATAGGATCTAAAGGAACATTAAAATCAACTCTCACTAAGACAGTTTTATCACTACAATCGGCGTCTCTAATAGTTCGTTTCATTAACAATTCCTCACAAAGTTTTTATTGCTTATCAAGACATATATATTTTATAAAAGCTAGTAAATCACTTTCAACACTTAAACTTAAACCCAGTTGTGAAAATCCATCAATAATCAGATCAAAATATTCATTTATATATTTTAAAGATTTGTTTTTGATATCTAATAAAGTAAGTAGCTCAGTTATCTTTTGGGCATCCTCTTCGGAAACCACACGTTGATAAAAAAGGTTTGCTAATTCCCGCTTTTGACTTACATCTGATTCAGAAAATGCCATCACAATTGGAAAAGTTTTCTTCTTGTTTAACAAATCTAAGCTATTATGATCCAAAGTATTTGTTGCCGGCCATATTGAATTAATATCAGATGTAATTTGACTGGCATATGCAATATTTTGTGCTAATGAAGTAATTAATAAACCATTCTTTGATAAAATCTCAGTTCCACATAAAGCTAATTGAAATGCACATTCAAATAATGAAGCAATTTTTTTTTGGACCATAATAAAATAATCATTAAGAAAAAAATCTATCCTTTCAAGTGAGGATAAATCTTCATGAATTCCTTCACATACTAGTAAACTAGAATTTTCTAGAAATCTTAATCGTTCATAAAGATTTTCTTTAGACGATTGGGTAGGTGAATTTACAAGTGCTAGCCTTGCCATAGCATGCAAGCCATCACCAACATTGATTGCTTGCGCTGGGCCATGTAATGCCCACAAAGTAGGTCGATTATTTCTATATTGAATTCCTTCACCAATATCTATATGAACTTCGGTAAACAGTTTTAACAACTCTAAGGATACAGCATTAGAAATATCAAATTCTATTGAGTTGTTAGCTAATTCAGAAACAAGCAGCGTTAGTATACCTAATTCCCAAATACGATTATTTTCTATACTAGGATTAATTTCTCCTAGTTCATCTCTTAATCCTACCTGATACTCCATTATTCGATAAATAGACGCTTCTCTATCAGAAAAAATATTCTGGATTGATTTAGAGATCGATGTATTATGCTTAGAAATATTATCAGTAATCATATTTTTTCACAGTATTAGTGGAATCTATTATATACCTTTTGAATAGTTTCAAAAGGGATTGCCCCTTGTCGAAGTAAATTTAATTTGTTGTTAGTAAATTCTATAATTGTAGATGGCTCACCTTGGATAATATTTTCTGAAGTAGGAAAAACGTAATCTACTAGTCCCTTAAAATTACTTTGAGCCTCATCATAATTACCCACTGGAGCCAGTCCAGAAAAATTAGCACTTGTACCTGTAATTGGTCTACCAAGTTCAGCTGCAATACGGCGAGGAACATCATGATTAGGAATTCTTAGTGCAACTCCAGAATGACCGCCAGAAACAAACTCTGATATTGAATTGTTCTTAGGCATTACTATTGTTAAAGCCCCCGGCCAAAAGTGCTCGCACAAATTTATAACGTCATCTGGCGGTGTATCTGTAACTAATTTTAACTGATCAACATTAGCTAATAAAAGTGGAATTCCTGCATTTTCATCACGAGATTTTAAATTTATTAATTTTTGTAACGCTAAGTCATTTTTGTAATCAACAGATAGTCCAAATTGAGTGTCTGTTGGCAAACAAACAACCCCACCAGATTGAATTATTTTAACTGCTTGATCAATTTTATTATCCATATAATTATCCTGTTTTTAATATTAGAAATTCGTGTAAATTTAATGCTTGACTGAGTATAGCATAAATGCTAACCTCGAAAACAATTACAATTTGCGTAACCACCTTGGAAGTTATTAAGATAATATGAACTCTAAATCTGAAATCCACAATGAAGAATCTATAATAATTGTTGATTTTGGATCTCAATTTAGTCACCTAATAGCTAGAAGACTCCGCGAAATTAATGTCTATAGTATTTTGATACCACCATCTAGTGATTTTGATACTGTGAAACGACTAAAGCCAAAAGGAATAATACTTTCTGGAGGTCCCTATAGTGTTTATGACACGAATGCCCCACTTGCACCTGATTGGGTTTATACTTCCAATTTACCTATACTAGGTATCTGTTATGGCATGCAATTAATTACACACCAATTAAATGGCAAAGTGACAGCTTCTTCGAAACGTGAATATGGGCATGCAAAACTTAACAAAAATAACCTTTCAACTACTTTATTAGACTCTATTGATGATAATAACGACGTATGGATGAGTCATGGAGATAAAATTGATAGCTTACCAATTGATTTTGAATGTATAGCAAGTACTGAAAATACACCATTCGCTGTAATCAAAAAAGATAATATATATGGTCTCCAATTTCATCCTGAAGTTTCTCATACAAATAATGGTATTCAAATTCTAAAAAATTTCGTTTATAAAATTTGTGGATGTATAGGTGATTGGACCCCCGAAAACTTTATCACTAAATCAGTGGATGAAATCAAGGAGATCGTCGGTGAAAATACTGTCATTTGTGCCCTGTCTGGAGGTGTTGACTCTTCAGTAACTGCAAGACTAATTCATGAGGCAATAGGTGATCAACTGCAATGTATATTTGTAAATAACGGACTATTACGCAAAGATGAATCAAAAAATGTTATTGAAGCCTTTGAAAAGTTTACAGATTTTAATCTCACCTATATAAATGCTGAAAGACAGTTTCTAAAGTCATTAAAAAATATTATTGATCCTGAGGAAAAACGTAAAATTATAGGAACGGAATTTATAAATATTTTCGAAGAATATTCGAAAAATAACTTTGCGAACGCAAAGTTCTTAGCACAAGGTACTCTCTATCCTGATGTCATTGAGAGTGAATCTAGTGACAATTCTAATTCAGCTAAGATTAAAACTCACCACAATGTTGGCGGTTTGCCAGAAAAAATGTCTCTTAAATTACTAGAACCTTTACGATATTTATTTAAAGATGAAGTAAAAAGCATAGGGAAATCACTGGGTCTTTCTGATGAATTACTGTACCGACAACCATTTCCTGGACCTGGATTAAGTATAAGAATCTTAGGTGAAGTAACTAAACAAAAACTAGATATTCTACGTGATGTTGATTGGATAGTCATTGATGAAATCAAATCTGCAAATCTATACCATTCCCTCTGGCAAAGCTTCGCTGTTTTAACTAATGCTAAAACAGTTGGGGTTATGGGTGATCACCGTACATATAGTTATGTTGCTGCAATCAGGGCAGTACAAAGTGATGACGCTATGACAGCTGACTGGGCAAAAATCCCCTATGAAGTTCTAAGTACTATTTCAAACAGAATTGTAAACGAAGTACCTTCTGTTAATCGTGTAGTCTATGACATAACCAGTAAGCCTCCTGGCACTATAGAGTGGGAATAAATGAAAGTTCTTATTGTAGGATCTGGTGGTAGAGAACATGCAATTGCATGGTCTATACGAAAAACAAATAGCGAAAATCTTCAAATATATGTAGCGCCAGGAAATGCAGGGACATTGCCTTTTGCTACTAATGTAAATATTCAAATTACCCAAATAAAAGAACTTACAACTTTTGCTAAAGAAAATAAAATTGATTTAACTATAGTAGGATCAGAAACTCCATTAGATTTAGGAATTGTAGATATATTTAGAATGAATAGTCTAAAAATATTTGGGCCATCAAAAAAAGCTTCTCAAATAGAATCAAGTAAAGAATTTGCAAAAAATATCATGAATAAAGCTAATGTCCCTACCGCCGACAGTATAACCTTTGACTCCTATCAAGAATCAATCAAATTTTTATCTAGAAAAACACCCCCATTTGTTATCAAGGCAAATGGCCTTGCAGCAGGTAAAGGTGTAACAATTGCCACATCGCATGAAGAAGCTTATGAAGCTTTAGATAACTGTTTAAATAAACAAATTTTTGGAGAATCAGGTAAAACTGTTTTAATTGAGGAATTTTTAGAAGGTAAAGAATTAAGTATATTTGCTTTTACAGATGGAAATTATATTTCACCGCTTATTGGAGCGTGTGACTATAAACGCGTTTATGATAACGATTTAGGGCCAAATACTGGAGGAATGGGAGGATATAGCCCTCCATATATTTTGAACAGTACTTTAAATCAAGAAATAAACTCAAAGATTATCACACCCACTATCCACGAAATGGCTAAAAACAATACGCCTTTTTCAGGAATTTTATATGGCGGATTGATTCTAACAAATCAAGGTCCAAAAGTAATTGAATATAACTGCAGGTTAGGAGATCCAGAAGCAGAAATATTACTTCCGTTATTAGATAGTAATTTATTCGAGATATGCCAAGCAGGTGCTGAAAACTCTCTAAGTCATTCAGAAATACGATGGTCAAGTGACTCTAGTGTAGGTATAGTTATAACGTCAAAAGGATATCCAAACGATTATGAAACAGATAAAATTATATCTATAGGAAATATAAAAAATAATTGCACAATATTCCATAACGGAACAAGCGTTGATAAAGAGAATAATTTAATATCTTCTGGGGGGCGTGTATTAACTATTGTCTCTACAAATAATACTATTGAAAATGCACGAAAAGATGTTTACGAATCTATAAAATCTGTTAATTTTATAGATTCCCATTATAGAACAGATATAGCTAAAACTACCGACAGATAAACAGTATGATAACTAACAGGCAATTTAAAATATACATAGAAAAATTCAAAGAATTTCAATCTACACCTAATTACAAATTGATGTTTTCTAAAAAGTGGAAAAATTTCCCTAGAATTTCTGAATTATTACAAGAAGAAAATATAGAAAAATTAACAAATAATGACCTAGAGGTAATTTATTCCAGTTTGCCAATTGGCCAAAAAAACAAATCGAAATTTTTATCTAATTCCTTAACTGATATACAGGAATGTTTATGGTTTTTATTATGGGAAGAATTATCTTATGAAATTAGAGTGTGGGAATTTTTGGACGACATGGGTGGTTATAAATTATTAGGAACAGATATTAACTTCACAAGTGGACTGCTAAGTGCACAACACCCTGATTTATATGGTCTTATTAATACAAGCACATCTAAAGGATTTAAAGTTTTAGGTTTCACACCTGATTTTTACAAAAACGAAAGTAAAGCAGGAATATTTCAAAAAAATCAGGAGGCATTATGGGAATTAAGTTACATTTCAGAACTGAATGATTTATTCCATACTCATGACTTTTTGGAATGCCTAGCCAAAAAACTTATCACTTAGAATTGAATCATATGATTAAAATTAATATACTTAAACGAGCAATATTTTAAGTATTCACACGATTTACTTTTAACTTTTTCATGTAACAAAAAAGGACAAAATAATGATTAAAGTCGGTATTTTAATTGGCAGTAAAACTGATCTTCCATATACAGAACCAACCCTCCAAATACTTACTGAAATGGGTATAGAGCATGAATTAAATATATTATCAGCTCATAGAAAACCGCAGGCAGTAGCCGAATATTCACAACAAGCTAAGGCAAAAGGTATAGAAGTAATAATTGCTATGGCTGGCGGAGCTGCAGCTCTACCAGGTACAGTTGCTGCATGGACAGAAATCCCTGTAATTGGTGTACCACTCCCTACAAGTGAAGTAAAAGGAATTGATGCATTATACGCTATAGTTCAAATGCCTCCGGGGATTCCTGTTGGATGTGTAGGTATCGGAGAATGGGGCGCAAGAAATGCAGCTTATTTAGCAGCTTCTATTGTAGGATTACAAGACGAAAAAGTCAGAGATTTATATGAAAAATATAGAAAAAACCTACGAGAAAATTAATACATGACTAACAAAAATATTACTGTCTTGATTGATTTTGATGACACTATTACCACAACCAATATCGCTCATATAGTATTATCAGAATTTGCTGAACCTAACTGGCCAGAAATTAGACAGCAATTTATTCAGGGTGAAATACCTCCAGAAGGCTATTTTGAGACACCTTTTGAAAATATTTCAGCCGAAAAATCCATCCAAACTAAACATATACAACAACATGCTATAGTTAGACCAGGATTTGTTGAGTTTAATAATTTTTGTATGGAAAACCGTATAAATATTATTATTGTTAGCAGGGGGTTAGATTACTACATTGAAGCTGTTCTTGATAAATACGAAATAACAAACATACCAATATATGCAGTCCCAACAAAATTTAACGGGGAAAAGATGAAAATCATATCAAAGTATACCGATATCAATTGTAATCAATGGGGAATATGTAAATGCAGTGTGTTAGAAAAATACCGTAAAACTAGTGATGTAATTATTTATATCGGTGATGGACAAAATGACTTATGTCCTGCAAGAAAAAGTAATATTATTTTCGCTAGAGATGCATTGTTAAGACATTGCAAACAAGAAAATATCGCTTTTTACCGATTTAGCGATTTTACAACTATACAAACAGAAGTTACGAAAATAATAGAGGAAAATAATGATTGATAGATATGCAAGAGAAATAATGAAATCAATTTGGTCTGAAAAAACTAAATATGATAATTGGTTAAAAGTAGAATTAGCAGTTTGTGAAGCTTGGAGTGAGATAGGAATTATACCCTTAGAAGATATGAAAAAGTTACAAAATGCTACATATAATCTTATCCGTATTAATGAAATATTCGATCAAACTAAACACGACATGACAGCTTTTACTCGTTCGATTACTGAGCAAATAGGCGAAGAAGGTAGATGGATTCACCTTGGTATAACATCAAATGACGTAATAGATACTGCCCAAAACTTGCAATTAGTAGAATCTGCAAACCAATTATTAAATGAGCTAGAAAGTGCCATTACAGCTGTAAAAACAAAAGCTATTGAACATAAAAATACACTAATAATGGGTAGAACTCATGGAATACATGCTGAGCCTACTACTTTCGGATTAAAATTAGCACTGTGGTGGGATGAATTAAATCGGTGCCGTACAAGATTAATCCAGGCAAAAGAAGGTATACAGGTATGTAAAATTTCTGGTGCAGTTGGAACCCATGCTACAATTCCTCCTATCATCGAAAAAAAAGTTAGCGAAAAATTGGGTTTAAAAGTTGCTCCAATTTCAAATCAAATTATCCAAAGAGACCGACATGCTCATTTTGTAACAACTATAGCACTGATTGGTGCTTCATTAGAAAAGTTTGGAACTGAAATACGATCTCTACAACGAACAGAAGTCCGTGAAGTTGAAGAACCATTTTCAGAAGGCCAAACCGGCTCTTCTGCTATGCCACACAAACGAAATCCAGAATTATCAGAAAGAATATGTGGTATCGCTAGACTTCTCAGAGGGTTTTCTATTACAGCAATGGAAAATGTTGCTTTATGGCATGAGAGAGATATAAGTCACTCATCTGCTGAGAGAATAATATTACCTGATGCATGTATGGGTTTGGATTACATTCTTTCGATATTTACCTATGTTATGGCAGGACTTAGGGTTTATCCTGAAAATATGATGGAAACCATTGAATCAACACGTGGAGTTATATTTTCTCAAAGGGTTTTACTCTCTTTAATTGATAAAGGCTTAAGTAGGGAAAACGCCTATGGTATAGTTCAAAAGAATGCAATGAGATCTTGGGATGATAAACTAGACTTTCGAGAATTGATTCGAAATGAAGAAATGGTAAAAACAGTATTAAAATCAGATGAACTAAATGAATTATTTGATTATAATTATTACACACAATATGTTAGTGAAACTTTTGATGAGTGTGGAATATTAAATAAATAGAAAGGTAAAAACATGTCATTACTAACAACCACAGATCTACCAAATCCAATTCATAAAGGTAAAGTTAGAGACACTTACGATCTAGGAGGAGGTTTCTTATTAATGGTTGCTACTGATCGCATATCTGCTTTTGACGTAGTACTACCTACTGGAATTCCTGAAAAAGGAATTGTCCTTACTGAGATTTCTGCATTTTGGTTTAACAAAACAAAACATATTATTGAGAACCATATGGTTGCACTATCAGAGGACCTTGCTCCCACATCATCACAATTCCAAAATATTCCAGAGGAAGTATCGAAACGAGGAATGGTAGTAAACCGAGCAAACAGATTAGATGTAGAATGTATTGTAAGAGGATACCTTGCTGGTTCTGCTTGGTCGGAATACAAATCTAAAGGAACAATATTTGGATCTAAGGCACCTGAAGGTATGAAAGAAGGTCAAAAACTAGAAACGCCTATCTTTACTCCCACTACAAAAGCAGAAATAGGTCATGATGAAAATATCACGATAGAAGAAATGAAGGGAATATTTGGAGAAGATTTAACAAACCAATTAGAAAAAATAAGTATAGAGTTATACAATTATGCGAACGACTATTCTGTATCAAAGGGAATAATACTAGCAGATACAAAATTTGAATTTGGTATGATTAACGATAAATTAACAATCATTGACGAGGTTCTAACTCCAGACTCAAGTCGATTTTGGGATTTAGATTCTTATGAAGAAGGTAGTCAACCGCCAAACTTTGACAAACAATTTGTCAGAGATTGGCTGGATACTAGTGGTTGGGATCACGAACCCCCTGCCCCAGAATTACCAGAAGATATAGTTAATAAAACTATAGAAAGATATAAATTAGCATATGAAATGTTAACAAAAGCTTAGGAAAAATAGTAATGCCAGATAATATAGCAAGTAAAAAAACACAGCAAAGAAAAGAGCGAAGAGAACGCCAACAAACAAAAGGAAAAACTAAAAATTACTTTTTCCTATCTATTTCTCTGATCATAGCAATACTCATTACTCTGTCTCTGTTTTTACCGTCAATAACAAGTACTTCAAATCAACCTAACCAAGGAGGTACTAATAGAGCAAGTTATAAATCAGGAGTTGGTACACCACAAACATTGATGGAAACTGCTAAACATAAAGATGGTATTGATATCGAATATAATACAACACCAGCATCTTCAGGTGATCACTGGTCAGTCTGGGCCAAGTGTGGATTTTATAATGAAGAACAAAAAGAAGAAAATACAGTCCACAACTTAGAGCACGGCAATATAGTTATGTATCATAACTTAACTCAAGCTTCACAAATACAAGAACTCAGAGAATTTACTGAAAGTTTAAACAATTCAAAAGATTGGTTAATCGTAAGTCCCTTAGAAAAACTACCTGCAGGCAAAATTTCTATGGTAGCCTGGGGTGTAATTCAAACATTTGACACAATAGACAAATCAGGTATTGAAAAATTCTTTGAAACATACAAAGGTAACATTTTTAGCGAAGAGACACGGGGTGTTGGGCGCGGGTTACCATGTACTGGTACTCCAACATCAATGTCAAAATAAAATGTTGATAGCAAAAATACATATAACCTTAAAAGAAGAGGTAAGTGATCCTCAAGGCATGACTGTTAAAAGTTCGTTATCTCGTATAGGACTTAATAACATACAATCAGTACGAATTGGAAAATATATTGAAGTTACTCTAGACACTGATTCTCATAAAGATGCAGAAAATAATGTAAAAGTAATGTGTGAAGAATTATTAGTAAATCAAGTTATAGAACAATATACATTTGAAATCACACATGTCTAATACTCTATAATGAACCTTTTGTACTTGGGATAACATCGCTGATAGCTGGGTCTATTTTGACAGCAGTTCTCAAAGATCTAGCCAAGCCTTTAAATAATGCTTCAGCTTTATGATGAGGATCAGAGCCTTCTAAAACCTGCGCATTCAAGTTCATTCCTGATTCAATAGCAAATCTTGCAAGAAAGTGTTCTATTAATTCACCATTAAAAGTTCCTATCATTACCCCTTCTAATTCTGATTTAACAACAGCATATCCCCTACCACTAAGATCTACCGCGACACGTGCTAATACTTCATCTAAAGGAATTAAAGCAAAACCCATACGAAATATCCCTTTACTATTGCCTAAAGCAGTTTTTAGTAATCTACCAAGCATAATCGAAACATCCTCAATTAAATGATGTTCATCTGTAATATTGTCACCTTCTGCTATAAGATCGATATCAATTAATGAATGGCGACTTAGTTGCTCCACTAGATGATCAAACATAGGATCACCAGTTTTTATTTTGTATTTCCCTGTACCATCCAGATCAATTGAAGCTGTGATTTTAGTTTCTCGCGTTTCACGAGTTTCACTTGCTATACGTTTTTTATTTTCTAATTTGTTCATAAAATTCTCCTATATTAGATAGAAATTTATTATTGTTTTATAAAATCTAAAAGTTTTTGATTTTGGTCACGAGAACCTATACTAATACGAAGGTAATTTCTTAATAATTCATTTTCATAATAACGTACAAGAATACCTTTTGATAGCAATCTATTATACAACTCAACTGAATCTAGATTAACAATTTTTGTGAGTATAAAATTTGCGTCAGATTTTATGGGCTCCATAAATGGGATTTCATTAAGCTGTTCAAACATCCAGTCTCGTTCTTTTTTTATAATATCCACCCGTTCAAGAAGTAATTCTAAATCCTCTAAAGAAGCCTTAACGGCAATTTCTGCTGCAATAGAAATATTGTATGGTGGTTTTATTACTAATAAATGTGATACCAAACTTGGATTCATTATGCCATACCCGATTCTCATCCCTGCTAAACCAGCCCATTTACTAAAAGTACGTAGTATTACTAAATTGGAATAATCATCAATTAGATCTATACACGTTTTACCTGAAAATTCATAGTATGCTTCATCTACTATAACTAAAACATCTTTTTGCAAAATTTTTGTAACAAGACTTTTATCAATTAAACGTCCAGTCGGATTATTTGGTGAAGTTAAAAATACAATCTTAACCCCATTTTCAATGGCAGATAATATTGAATCTTCGGTGATCTCGAAATTTTTATCCATAGACACTGAAACCGTTTCTCCACCAACTAATTCAGTAAATGTTGAATACATAGCAAAAGTTGGGACTGGCTGACATATCTTATCACCAGGTTCAATGAAAAGTCTTATCAATAAGTCAATAATCTCATCGCTACCCGCTCCAGCAATAATTCTATCAGAAGAAGTTCCTGCATAATTAGCTATAGCTTCTCTTAGTTTTTCTTGTAAAGGGTCTGGGTATATATTGTAGTCTTTAAATTCAGCTAATGCTTTAGCAACTTTAGGGGAAGACCCAAACATATTTTCATTTCCATCAAGTTTTACAATATCATTTTCCGAAACGCCAAACTTTTCAGCCATTATATCTGGCGGATAGATAGGAACATATGGTTGCATATTTTGTAACCGAGGTATTATCAATTTATCAATTTTTTTCTGATTCTCCATAAAGTATAAGTTCTCTTAATATGTTATAGACGAATTCGAGCAGATTCCCTATGACCTGTCAAGCCTTCATGCTCTGATATAATCATAGCAGTTGGTATCAATTCTTTTACAGTTTTATTATCTAATCCTATTATCGGCATATATTTAATAAATTGTTGTGCTCCAAGATACGATGAGTACCTTGATGTTCCAAAAGTAGGTAAAGTGTGACTTGGTCCAGCAATATAATCGCCCATCACTTCTGCAGAATAGTCTCCTACAAAAATAGCACCTGCATTAATAATATGATTTACCCAATCATTAGCATTTTGAATATTTAAACAAACATGCTCTGGAGCAATCAAATTAGTAAGCTCGACACATAATTGAATATTATCAACCAATATCAATGCACAATTATTATCTATTGATTTTTTTGCAATTTCATTTCTCTCTAATTTCTCTAATTGTTCATTGAGTTCTATTTCTACTTTTTTCAAAATATTTTCAGATGTAGTAATAAGAACAGGAAAAGCTAATTCATCATGCTCAGCCTGTGCTAACATATCTGCCGCACAAAACTCTGGTCGAGCAATATCATCTGCTATAACGACTGTCTCAGTTGGTCCGAATAATCCGTCTATTCCCACTTCTCCAAATACTTTTTTCTTTGCCAAAGTAACAAATATGTTACCGGGGCCACATATTTTATCCACTTTGGGTATTGTTTGTGTTCCATAAGCCATAGCTGCGATTGCTTGAGCCCCTCCAATGGAATACACCTTATCGATACCAGCTATTTGAGCAGCAGCAAGTATACTATCATCGGGCATGCCATTTGCTTTAGGAGGGGTACACAAAATAATTTCCGGAACTCCTACTGCCTTAGCTATCATAGAAGACATAAGTACAGTAGAAGGATAAGTAGCAGTTCCTCCAGGAACATATAAACCTACTTTTTGCATAGGAACGACCGATTCTCCTAAACCTGTTTCAACATCAAACCAACTTGACGGCATAGTCCGTTTAGCAAATTCATATATCCTTTTGGAAGAAATTTTTAAAGCATCTAAAAGTTCATTTGAAATATTTTTAGCACCATTACTAATATCTTCATCACTCAATTGAATTTTTGTTATATTAACTTTATCAAATTCTTTGGTATATTCAATTAAAGCTTGATCGCCGTGAATTCGTACATTTTCAAGTATTTTATCTACAGATTCATTATAAGATGATGAAACTGAATTTTGTGACAACTCTCCAGCATTAGCTGTGTTTCTATCTTGAATAAATGAGCGTGCAGCCTCAATATTTTTTATAATTTTCATAGTAGATACTCCTTTATTAATGATTGCCAGCTGCTTATTATATTGGCTCTATAGGCTTTTATCTCTTTTTTAGGTACTTGATGATATAAATCTTCTAAACTATCAGGTAAATTTTTTATAAAGTCATTAGCCAAAGATTCTGCCATTCCGCTATCTTTATCTGGATACTGCCTTCTTATCATAAATATTAATCTGCTCCAATCAAATGCATTGCTAAAAACCCGCTTAATTGTATCAGTAAATTCTTTAAATGATTCATTTGATATAAAATCAATTTCAATATCATCAAAATCTATAGCTAATTCATGAGTATATCCACTAAAGTTTTCATGTTGTAAATGAGTTTCTCTGTCCATATCTAGTTGCATAGCTCTATCCATAATATTGCCAATAATTTTATTTGGGAAAACGTTTCTATTACCAAAGTATGGTCGATACATATCAATAATCCATGTTTCATCAGCTACTAAGTGAAGTATATAACCTGCTAGAAAAGATTTTGTTACAGAATTTAATGATTCTTTATTTAAAAGTTTAGGGTTTTCTTTAAATAAATTGTGCGTACCTGTTCCAATTATCTTATTTGATATAGGGACAAAATGCGTGTTATCTCGACTCATTTTAGTAATAATTCTTACATCAGGAGAACAACAACCTAATAAAAATGAACCTATATTATTAGATATTAGTGAATCTTCTTCTAAACCTATACAGTCCAATCCAAAACCTATGTGAGCCACTAGATTAGGCATTATTTTTTACCTGAAATATTATTCATCAATTTCGTAAATAAATTTGATTCACCATCAAAAACATAATCTGGTTTGTTTACAATAATATTTGAAGCACCGATCTCTCGTAAATTATCAGTGACAACTTGTAAATTTTTGCGTTTTAATACTATGGTAAGACTATATGAACTACTACCATTAGTAGTATAAATTCGAGAAATCCGTGGCCCTTGAAATCCATTTGTGGTAATAGAATTCATGAAAGTATTTGCAGCATCTTCTTCATTATCTGCATTCAAGTTAAATGTTACATTATAGTAGTCCTTACCTTCTAAATACCCTTCTATCATTGCAATAAATTTTCGTGCTGAATTTAATTTTTCAGGTTCATTGATTAGTGATCTTGTACTAGCAATCAAGCAGGCTTGAGATTCGATAATTGTACCATCAGCAATTGTTTTTAATTGATTCTCTCTCAATGTTGTGCCTGTGGATGTGATATCCACAATTATATCTGAAAAGCCCATAAGAGGAGAGACCTCTAATGTCCCTGAAGAATATATAGTCTTAAAATAATTAATACCATTTTGGTAGAAAAATTTGCTTGTTAACCTTGGATATTTGGTAGCAACTCTTAATTCTCTACCTGTATGTTTAAATTCTAAAGCTAAATCTGATAAATCTGACATAGCTGAAACATCTATCCAGCCTTGTGGAACTGCAATAACTAATTTACAATTGCTATAATCTAAATCCTCACATACAACAAACGCATTCCCATCATCTATTTTAAACTCTTCAAATCTATCAAGTCCAACTATACCAAGATCAGCACTACCATCTTCTATTTTACTAGATATATCAGCTACTCTTTGAAAAAGAACTGTTACATTTTCAAGACCTTGTAAGGATCCTAAATATTGCCTTGAGCTACCTCTTTTTACAGATACACCTGAATTTTTCAAAAAATCCAAAGTTGCTTGATACATCTCTCCATCGCTAGGCAAAGCTATTTTTAAAACTTCACTTTTATCGTTCAAAGTTTTACCTTCCTACTTCACTTATCATTTGCAAAGCATCTAAATTCCACGCAAACCCTAATGCTGGGGTCGAAATTTGACCATCCCCCAAAACTCTTACAAGATCATCATACCTTCCACCCTGATTTACAATAATATTTTTATCTTCATAATCTGATGTAATTTGAAAAACTAATCCGGTATAATACGGAATTTCTTTACCTAAAGATAAGTCTATTTGGATATTATTAATTTTCACAGTTTGTTTTAACGAATCTATTACATTTGATAAGTCATTAATTATTTCTCGTATTTTCGTAGAACTATTTTTGGCTACATGATTAAGTACTTCTGTATATTCACCTTCGTAAGAAATAATTTCATATATAGTATTTAAAGTTTTTATAAAATTATCTACTGATTGAGAATGGATTCCTTTGTTTAAAAACCGTGTTTGTATTTCATCAATAGTTCTGACACCTAAATTATACATACCCATATTTTTCAGATACGATTGTAATAGTTCTCCCCGATCTTCATTATTTGGTAATTCTTCATTGGTCTCTTTGCTAATAAGACCTAAATTCATAGCTAAACCTACAAGTTTTTCAATGCCAGAATCGCCCTCTTTAATTACACTTAAATGTTCAGAAATAAAAAATTTAAGTCTATTGGAAACATTTAATTCATCTAAAATCTGGTTAATAATTTCCATATGGCCTATTCGAAGTGAAATATCATTTAAGAAAAGATTTGTTCCTTGTATAGCAGTTGTAACCACTTCAGTATCCAAAGATTTAGACGAGGCTCCAATTAATTCACATCCTACTTGAGTGTATTCTCTAAGCCCCCCAATATTTTCAGTTGTATATCTAAAAATTTGTCCATAATAAAATATCTTTGTTGTGATTTGTGGATCAATCTTCTGGTTCAAGAATGCACGAACTGCTGAAGATGTAAATTCAGGCCTCAGACTTATATTACGCCCCCCTGGATCAGTAAATGAATACATTTTACTTGCCAAAGTACCACCAGATTTTTTTAACAACAAATCTGTTTCTTCTAATATCGGAAGGTCTATTTGTTCAAAATTAGAGCTTTCTAAAAATTCCACGAGAGTATTAAGCATAATTCTTTTGCTTCTAGCTCGTGAACTGAATACATCCTTCATTCCTTGTAATGGATTTAAAGATTCCATATTTACCTTATCAATTAGGTGTTATTTATATTTAAAACTAATACATTCTAAAGCAAAGCTTCCAAAGAAATCAAACTCGATATACAATTTATGAACTAAGTCATTTTTTTATATGGTCATAAATTGAAAAACCAACCAGCAAATATAGTTGAACAATTAAGTAAAACTCCTTCTGATCCGGGAGTTTATCTAATGCAGAATGAAAATAATCAAGTCTTATATGTAGGGAAAGCAAAGCATTTAAAAAATAGAATACGATCTTATTTTAATTCCTCATCAAACTTATCGCCGAAAATCCAACAATTAGTTCATAACATTGAACGATTTGAATACATTGTTACGGAGACTGAAACTGAAGCGTTAATTCTTGAAAATAATTTAATAAAACAACTAAAACCCTATTACAATGATCGATTAAAAGATGATAAAACATACCCTTTTATTAAAGTCACACTACAAGAAAAATTTCCAAAAGTTCTATTTACAAGAAACATAAAAAATGATGGATCGAAATACTTCGGGCCTTTTACCAGTGCACGTTCTGTTAGAACAACAATGAATTTATTAAAAAGGTTGTTTCCGTATCGCTCATGTACAAAAACCATAACAGGAAAAGATGATAGACCTTGTTTGGATTTTCATATAAATAGATGTGTTGGTCCATGTATAGGAGCTTCAACAAAAGATGATTACAATGAGATAATAAACCATGTAATTCTGTTCTTGGAAGGCGACAAAAAGGAAATTATTCGCCAATTAAAAACTGCAATGAAAAAATCTTCTATCAATCTTGAATATGAAAAAGCAGCCAATTATCGTGATCAAATACTTTCCATAGAACAAATTAATGAAAAACAACGTATGTTTAATGCTGATAAATCATATAAAGATATTATTGGGATTTACCTATCTAATAATGAAGCCGCGATCCAAGTCCTTCATATACGAAATGGCAATATGGTTGGACGAAATCATTTTTTAATGGAATCAATAATGGATAATAAAGAAAATGTGATAGCCAGAGAATTTATTGAACAATACTATAGCTTTTATCACGAAATACCTTCTGAAATTATTGTTCAAACAGAATTAGATACTGAAAGAGAAATCACAGAAGCATGGCTAAAATCAAAAAAAAATAAGTCCGTAAAAATAACTATTCCTAAGAGAGGAGATAAGAAGAAATTATTGAATCTAGCAATACAAAATGCTAAAGAACAATATAACAATAAATTCGTTGGAGAGAAAATACAACTTGAACACACAAAAAACACCCTACTCGAGATAGAGGAATCTCTAGGTTTAAATAAAATCCCTAAACGTATCGAGTGTTATGATATTTCAAATATACAAGGTACAAATCCTGTTGGATCCATGACTGTTTTTATAGATGGCGAACCTGAAAAATCGCACTACAGAAAATTTAAAATTGCTCATGTTGAAGGGATTAATGACTATAGCATGATGAAAGAAGTATTATCAAGGCGTTTAAAGAACTTATCAGACCCCAAAAAACCCGATTGGAATAACAAGCCTGATTTAATTGTAATTGATGGAGGTAAAGGACATCTTAATGCTTCTCTACAAACACTATTAGAACTCGGGTTATACCCCGAAATTAATATCTGTAGCTTAGCAAAAAAGAAAGAAGAAATATTTGTACCCGAACAGGCTGAATCTATCATACTGCCCAGGAATTCTACAGCTTTACATTTGTTTCAATACATAAGAGATGAAGCTCATAGATTTGCAATTACATTTCATCGCTCTTTAAGAAATAAAAAATCCAACTTATCGATTATAGATTCTATACCTGGAATAGGTCCTAAAAAAAAGTTTGCATTATTTGAAAAGTATCAAACAATTAAACAAATAGAAAATGCTAGTATTACAAATATTTCTAAAATTAATGGGTTTAATAATAGTTTAGCTCAAAAGATTAAAAATACCATCAAAGAATGGAGAAAATCTCAAGAAAAAATTTCTGATAAATTAAACTAGCGAGGGTACTCTGAATTAAATAAATACTCTTTGCATGAACTCAATATCTAATTCAGGATAAACTGGGAAATTATTTAATAAATTGGAAACAACGCTTTTAGCTTGATTAGTAATATTTTCAGATAAAGTGTAATTGGCTTTGCTAAATGAACCAGCGTTTTTCCCACGTTTAATAGTATCAGGTTTGGTATTTGATAAAACTTTTGCAAAAACACTCGCTATCTCTTTCATTTCATTAAGTCCCATACCTAGCGTTGTAATAGCTGGAGTGCCTACTCTTAATCCACTTGTATACCATGCACCATTCTGATCGAAAGGTAATGAATTACGGTTAATCGTTATTCCAACATCTCTTATGGCTTTTTCAGCTTGTCTCCCAGTAAGATTCAATTTTGAAACATCTATCAATAAAAGATGATTGTCAGTTCCGCCAGTCAACACTTCTAAACCATTATCAATACAAGCTTGTGCAAAGGTTTTTGCATTATCCACTATTGATTGTGAATATTGTTGAAACCCACTAGTATTTGCTTCAGCAAATGCAACAGCTTTAGCTGCCATCACATGTGGTAAAGGCCCGCCAATAACTAATGGGCAGCCTTTATTTACATAGTCTGTATATTCTTTTTTACATAAAATCATTCCGCCACGAGGGCCTCTAAGAGTTTTGTGGGTTGTAGAAGTAACGATGTCGGCGTACTTAACAGGATTGTATTGATCAATTAATGTTTTACCTGCTACTAAACCTGAAAAATGCGCCATATCAACCATTAATACAGCACCAACTTCATTAGCGATTTCTTTCATGATTTTGAAATCTATAAGACGAGAATATGCGCTGTAACCAGCTAGTAAGATTAAAGGTCTAAATTCTTTAGCCTGCTTGCGTATAACATCATAATCCAATAATTTAGAATCTTTATCGACATCATAATTTTCAACTTGAAACATCCTAGAAGAAACGTTATGACGATAGCCATGACTTAAATGTCCTCCTGAATAGTAATTCATTGCTAGGAGCTTTTGGTTACCAAATAATTTTCGTAATTCTGACCACTCAGACTGAGTCAACGCAGTGATATCTTTTTTTTCTAATTTATCAAGAAAAGGTTCTTGGACTGTTTTACTTAGTATAGCCCAATATGCAATTAAGTTAGCATCTGCCCCTGAATGCGGTTGAACATAAGCGTGTTCTGCATTAAATAATTCCTTTGCTAGATCAGCAGCCCTAGATTCTATTGTATCAACATTATCACAACCTGCATAAAACCTGTGAAAGGGAAAGCCTTCAGCATATTTATCGGTAAAAAGATTTGCTTGAGCCATTTGTACCGCAATTGATGAAAAATTTTCACTAGCGATCATTTTAAGATTTGATCTTTGATCTATTAATTCCTGAATAATGGATTTTGATACTGATGGATCTATTGAATGTACCAATTGCAGAGAAGAAAGATACGCTATAGAACTAAGTGTTGATAAATCATTTAGCTTAGAAATTTCTTCTTTTAGTATTGGATTAATATTAGAAACCATAAAAACTCCTATCGTATTAATAACATTATACGATATAAATGGTTAATATGATTGAATTTATTTACACGAAATCTATTAATTCAAGTTACTTTGATCAGGATGAAAACTAAAATCATCATTAGGCATAGTTAATTTAATAGCTTTTAATAAATTTATAGCTATATCAATGTATTCTTGTGATAATGGAGCAGTCAATTTAGCATCTCCGGCTCTTAAAATCAGGGTATCTCCATCAGTGTATTCAGAAAGTTCTGTAGCGTCTGATAACGATGAAGGAATATTTAAATTAGGGGTACTGATAGATATGTCAGCTTCTGTATAATTTACAGAATGATGAGATAGTGCTCTTGATGCATCATTAAGATGTTTTTGAATTAAGGTAAATCTCTTTATAATTTCAGGTTTGTCAGCTCTAGTAATTTCCTCTAAAGCAACCAAAAGTGTTTTGTCATCAGGAGCTTCTCCCTCAAAACGATCATATAATGCAAATAAAAGATCAACTCTTTTAAAAGATTGAGAAGTAGCTTGTAATCGTTCAGATTCATTAGATGGATTAATAATACGCTGTGCAAGATCTGATACTCTTAGTTCACCACGCCCCTCAACAAGTCCAAAATCACGTAAAGCAGCAATTTTGGCAAATAATGTTCCACTATTTTCAGCCATGCCTAATTCCCAAGCTAGTCCTTTTACACGAATAGTACCTTTAAATTTATTAAGGATACGTGCTGAAATCTCAATTGCATCGCTAAATCGAATATCTGGATAAGAATAAGTACCAAGCTTTGCCATAACTAACCTCCATTTGCCTCCAAGTAATTGCTAAATATTCTGTTAAATTCTCTATGCTTATAAGTAAAAAAATAGATGGATTTGCTATTTTATAATATTCTTATAATTGCTATTAAATTTACTACATAATCTACTATAACTCCTAATTTTTGTCAACAATTTGCTATTTTCTGCTACTATATTACTATAATTCTGCTAATTTTATCTAAATTATTCTAAGTTTTTACTATATACCTGCTGCTTACTCCTAAATATTCTTATTAAGATCTGGGAATTTGCTGAAATATTGCTAAAAGGTATGAATTTTGAGATTTATTGTATATAATCTGTCTGATTAGTGATTTAAGGGGGATATATTATGCGTATCTTATATACTTTAACTACATGCCCTACTTGCATGCAGCTTAAACTAGACTTGAAAAAGAAGGATGTAGAGTACGAAGAAAGGCAAGTTGATAAAAATCAAGCATGGCTTGATGAAGCGCTAGCTTACGCTGATACAGTTCCTATCATGATTGAAGATGAAACTGTAACTGTAGGATTTAATGGAAGTATGGGCTGAGAAATTGAATAATAGTCGAGTTCGACTATACTAAATGCTCGAGAATACAATTTTATGACCACTTAAGGGGAAAAGTACACAATGACTAATATAAATGCTGTAATAACCATTGATAGGTATAATTCAGGTCTGAATTACAATGAATACCTATCTAAAATTAATGTTAATAAAGAAAGATTTGAAGAATTTTATCAAAACTTTAATCTACCAAATGAAATTAGAGATATTTTTGTAAATGCTCAAAAAAACAATGGTCCTTTAAAAATTTTAGTTATTGGAGAAGATTGGTGTCCGGACGTTTATAGAGGTATGCCAATCATGGCAAAAATCGCATCTGAATGTAATATAGAAATAAAAATATTCGCTCGGGATGAAAATTTAGACCTATCTGACCTTTTTCTTAAAGATGGGAAATATCGATCAATACCTGTCTGTGTATTCTTCACTAATAAACTTGAATATATTGGTCACTGGATAGAGCGTTCAAGTAAAGCTAATGAAGAACGTAAAATAATCGAAAATGAAATAATTAAAGAAATGCCAGATTCAGATGAACAAGATATTAGGAGTGAGCTTCGAAAAAGAACCCGAAACAAATATCCTGAATGGCAAATAGAAACAGCAAAAGAACTAGCCAATCTTTTACAATAACTTTTAATTATGCGCTTATATCATCATTGTTAATACCTAACTTAATAACACTCTGATATGATTAATATATGAGAATCATACGTATTAAATTCATAGTTTTACTATTTATTCTGTCATTAATTTCAGTATCGTGTAATTCTAATCAATCTGTACCAAAATCTATGCCTGATATAGAAGCTACAGTTCAAACCAGATTAGATGAAGCAGTTCGTCTCGCAATATTATCTACCCCAACCCCTACTCCCACATTGGTTCCAACTCCGACTGCTACTCCAACTCCGACCCCTACTGCCACTCCAACTCCGGCCCCTACTGCCACTCCAACTCCGACCCCTACTGCCACTCCAACTCCGACCCCTACTGCCACTCCAACTCCTTTACCTTCACCCACCCCAACACCAATGGTTGTTGTTGTTAGAGCTGACCAAACAGCAATACCTAAGTTTATTCCTTTATCTTCTTCAGAAATGAAAGATATACTTTCAGTAATTTATGAAGAAAATCCACGTGCTTATTCAACTTCAAATTCATTTTCACTAGATATAAATACTGGGAAAATGGAAGCAACCACCACCACCCAAGACTATTTAGATGAAATAAATACTATTTTTAATACTGGCTATTGGTTAGTAACAGGAGAGTCTCCATTACATTTTATTCCGTCCGTATTGCCAAAAGAAAAATGGCCTTCTGATGTTGAAGATATTGCTTCAGGATATTGTTGTGAACAAAAAAACACACAAATCCAATTTATAGCTGATAGAAATGGAACAGTTACAGAAGTGATTGATACTCTAGCACATGAAGTAGGACATGCCAGACAAACACTTCTTAGACCAGGCCAAATATATTCTGACAGAATAGACTTCACAGAAGCATTAGCATTTTTAATGCAAGCATCTATTGTAAGGGCTATAGGTGAATACACTGAACTGAATACAACAGGTATTCCATCAAATCTTTCAGTAAATACTGGTCAAAAGCAATACAATATAGATGAGTATTTATTTAATTGGGGTAATGACTTAAAAAATGTTACTACAGAAGGAAAAGGGAATCATGAACGAGCTAAATACCTCTTATGGCTAATATTATTATTTGATCCCGAATTTTCAGAATATAAAAACAAAATACTACAAACTAATGCAACTTATCTAAATTCAAGTGAGCTTTATAGTATCTATAATCACCTTTTAGAAAAAGATACTACTGAAATTGTTCCATATACTAATGGGTTATTAAATCAAGCCTCTAATGTTGAAAACTTGGTCACTGGGACATTAAATAAAAGAATTATAAATGGACTCAAGTATGAAGGATTCATCACTGGTACAGGATGGGAAACCGCAGTCTTGATTCCTTAAATTACCATTGCACAAACATTGGCATAATTACATGAATATAAGACTCATCACCTACTGATTTAAAAACACCAGGACTAGAAGGGCTGGTGGTTTCTAGCACTACTTTATCGGACCCTAATATATTTAAAACATCGGTTAAGTATTTCGAACTAAAGGCTATTTTAGATTCGTCACCTTCTGTTTGTGCACTAATTTCCCCAGTATTATCACCAAGTTCTTCTGCTCTAGCAGAAACAATTAATTTATCTTCTTCACCAGATCCTGGAGTGACTTGTAGTCTAACAATTCCACTACCATCTCTCGCAAAAATAGATGCTGATCGAGTAGCTCTAGAAAATTCATTCGCATCAACTATAGCTCTAGTGCTATAATTTTGAGGTATCAATTGGTTGTAATTTGGGAATGAACCAGCAAGGAGTTGAGATGTTAGTTCTATATCACCAGATTTAAAAAGAACTTGATTTTTTGTAGGGGTTATACTCATTTGCACATCAGTTTGAACGTCAGTAATAATGCGTTCAAGCTCGCGAAGTGTTCTAGAAGGAACAATGAAATCAATCGATTCTGAAAGACCCGATTCTATAGAAGATTTATGTACAGCTAATCGGAATCCATCAGCAGCGGCAAAAGTAAGTTGATTGGATTGAATTTCAATCTGCACCCCAGTTAAAACTGGCCGAGAATCCTCAGTAGCAGCTGCAAAAGCCACTTGATTTATTGACTTACGTAATGTAGCTGCTGGTATAGAAACAAGAACATCCCCATCAACAGTAGGAATAGGAGGAAATTCTTCGGCCGAGACTCCTAAAATACGGCATTCAAACTTTCCAGAATGTAATTCAACACCTAATGGAGAATCGGTAAATTTTATAGTTACCTCTCCAGAAGGTAATGAATTTACAAAATCAGAAAAAAGCCTAGCTGGAATAGTAACTTCACCTTCAGTTTCAATTGAAGCACCGATCCAGGTGGTAATAGCTATTTCTAAATTGGTGGCAGTAAGTTTTAGTCTACCAGAATCTGTAGATATAAGTATATTTTGGGTAACAGGCAAGGTTGTTCGCGTCGCGACACCTCTTCCAACTAATGCTAATGCCCTACTTAAGTTTTCTTGCAAGCATGTTAATTGCATAGTTCTCCATCCTTTTTATACTTAGACCTATATAAACTAGGCAACGTTTATTGTTCCCACCATACCTAAAGATTCGTGAGGAACACAATATAATTTAAAACTACCTGCTACACTAGGAGTAACATCTTGCGTTACAGTTTCTCCGGCATTGACATAAACTTCTATACCTAATTCATCAACATTAAATGTATGGAATTCATTTACGTCGGTAAATTCAAGGGTATATGTTTTATTTAAAGTCCAGTCATAAGTTTCTGGTTCAAATATATATGGATTTTCTTTCTGGCCTACTTTAACTAATTCTCCAGCACCAGAAGAAGCTGAAGATGTAGATGATGTATCAGACGTCGATGCTGTAGTAGCTTCGGAATTATATGAAGAATTAGTTTCTGGGAAATTCATATTCTCATTGGGGTCTTCTTCTTCAGGGTCACATGCAATAAATGTGATCGAAAAAGTAAGAATTAGGAGTAATTTAAAAAAATTGTGGGTTAAAAAAGATACCATAAAATATTCACCAACCTATCTAAAGTTTATAAAAATTACATATAAAATTATACCAATAATTAAAAAGTACTGTCTAGACAAATGAAATAAATGATTGTGCGATTTTTCAATAAATCATTAACCTATAAAAAACTCCTGATAGTAAATTAAATTGTATATTCTGTTTAATTTAGTTTTTAATTTATATATAAAAAACACAAATTTTATTAATTAGGAAGGAATACAAGCAATAACCATAATTTCTACTAAAAGTTCTTCTCTATTAAGCATTACTTCTACTGTTGCTCTAGCAGGTTTGTTATTTGTAAAGTATTCTCCATAAACGTCATTATATTCTGCTAAATCTTCTCTTTTAGTCAGATAAGTCGTTGCAGAAAGTACATTATCGAGAGATGTCCCCGCCTTCTCTAATATGACTTTAATCCTTTCAATGGTGTAACTAGTTTGTTCTCTTATATCTTTTCCTAATTCACCAGTCTCTGGATGTGTTCCAGTTTGACCTGAAACAAATACTAAGTCACCAAACTTAGTAGCAGCAGATAAATTCGGATTAGATCTTTCCATGTCGAGTTCTATTATTTCTTTTTGTGGCATTATGTACCTCCCTTTAATTTAATCACTTCATTGTACTGCTAAATTTAATAAATTATTCTTCTCTCAAGTTGTTTTTTCTTACATTCATAGGTAAAATGGCTAATATTCAACTAAGCCCCAGTAGCTCAGTGGATCAGAGCATCGGACTTCTAATCCGTGTGTCGTGGGTTCGAGTCCCACCTGGGGTACCATTAATAATACCCACTACCCTAACTTACTTTTCGAAAGGAAAAATAGATGGTTAATAAAAAATTTGATGACGACAGAGCGTTTAACTTTTTTCCAGTAAATGACAGAGGAGCAAAACCAAGGACAAGCGGAATTACTGAAATACGAGGCCCCAATAGTCTTTGGCCTGTTGGTCCTAATTATATGGAAGATATATTCAAACTCTATGGATATTATGTTGATTCATTCAAATTTGTTGGAGGAACTTACAGGTTGATTCCTCGTGATGTTGTAAAAGAAATGATTGATTTATGTCATAAATATGATGTTATGGTATCTACCGGAGGCTTCACTGAAAGAGTCCTTAAAGGGCCTGATGAACATTTAGATTTATATTTAAAAGAATGTGTTGAACTTGGATTTGATATTGTAGAAATATCAGAAAATAAAATATCCATTGATTATGAAGATATTATACGGGTAATTAAAAAAGTTAAAGAATATGGATTAAAACCAAAACCAGAAGTTGGAGTCATGAGATCTAGTGGATATGGTGGTGATGCAGATTGGGCTGTAGCTAAAGCGGCAAAATATCTAGAAGCTGGCGCATATCTTATTATGATGGAATCAGAGGGTATTACAGAAAACAGTTATATTGGAACAAAAGGCGGTAGTGCTGAAGGATCTATTGATAAAGAATTATGGAATACAGGTATTGTAACAAAGTTTATCAATGCACTCGGTTTAAGAAATATTATGTTCGAAGCTGCTGAAAAAGCAGTATTCACGCATTACATTGAGAATTACGGGCCAGGTGTAAATCTATTTATAGATAACAGTCAAATAGGTGCTTTGGAAGGCGTTCGATCTAATGTCTTCTTTGGGCCTGTAACAGAAAACACTACCACATACAAAGGATAGGCTATGGATATTCAGTCTTTAATGAATAAGATAGATGAGCAGCGAGAAGATTTAATTTCTTTGCATCAAGAATTGGTAAAAATACCTTCTGTTAATACAGGTTTTATGCCAACAGGAAATGAAACTGCAGTATGTAATTTCGTAAAAGATTGGTTAAAAAAACAAGGGATTGAATCAGAAATCCTTGCTAGAGACCCAGATAGAGGCAATATTATTGCAAGTATCGAAGGCAAATCCAAAACAAATGGACTCCTTTTCATGTCACACACCGATGTAGTTCCTGTTGAAGATATCGATAAATGGGAATATGAACCATTTAGTGCAAAACGAGCAAATGGACGGATTTATGGTAGAGGATCCTCTGACTGTAAGGGACTTTTGGCATGCCAACTATTTGCTATGAAAATTATCAAAGAATCCGGTATTCAATTAAATGACAACTTAGTACTCGCTTCAGGTGCCGATGAAGAACATGGTGGTAGATATGGATTTGGCTGGCTTGTTGAAAATCACTTAGAGAAAATTAGTTCCCCCTACGCTGTTAATGAAGGTGGAGGAGAAGCAATACAAACCAAAAGTAACACCACATATGCTGTCGGTGTTGGTGAAAAAGGCAGGCTTCAAATAGAAATAGATGTCAAAGGAAGCAGTGCTCATGCATCTACTCCCTGGCAAGGTGAAAATGCATCATATTTATTGAGACAAGTTCTTGAACGTATCGAAAATTATGAACCCGAAAGAGATACTTCAACAAACTTTTTTGAATATCTTTCATTACTTGCAATTGAGCATAAACCTATGGCGAGCAATATTGATAGTATTATTTCAGAAGTAGAAGAAGATAGTCCTAGACTCGCTTCACGTATGAAAGCATTATCAAGAATGACTGTAACTCCTACAATGCTTTCAGGTGGAATAAAATCAAACAGTGTGCCTGAATCAATTCGACTAACCTGTGATGTTCGTACACTACCTACCCAAAATGAAACTTATTTAAGAAATGAACTTGATAAAATGTTTGAAGGAATACCAAATGTTAGATATGAAATCGACAATATGGCTCTTTCAAACGAATCTAAGTTTGAAACCCCTTTAATGGAAAGTTTAAAACGAGCTACATCATTAGCGGTTGGTGATGACAATATTCAGTATGTTCCAGCTATAAGTACAGGTTTTACAGATTCCAGATTTCTTAGACCTACTGGTACAATTACCTACGGTTTTTCTGGGGCACATCCTGATGATGACCCTATGCTTAGTTTTATTCATGGCACTAACGAGTCTGTAGGAATTAAAAGCCTTATAAATGGAGCCAAGATCATGACAGGGCTTGTCGTTGATATGTTAACCTAATAACTCAATAGTATACTTAACCGATGGAAAACCAACATAGACGATACCATGGATTAGATGCATTACGTGGTATTGCAATGCTCTTGGGAATTGTATTACACGCAGCATTACCTTTTATGGTAGGAATGCCTATATCTATCTGGCCCACTGATAAACATTCTTCTGAATCAATAAATGTGATTTTTGAATTTATTCATATCTGGAGAATGCCCTTGTTTTTTATTCTTGCTGGTTTTTTTGCAAAACTTGTGATCGATAGATATTCCTGGAATTATTGGTGGAAAAATCGACTTAAACGTATTGGATTACCCCTATTAATTTTCACGCCCATAATGGGAGCAAGTATTCCCTGGATATGGACATATGGTTGGGGGAAAAATTCATCCTATTTTTTCACCCTAGAAGGTGGACCTTGGCATCTTTGGTTTTTATTCCATCTTATATTTTTTGTTTTCTTCTCATTTATATGTATATCTGCAAATTCTGTATTAAAACGAGTAAGATTAACTTTTATAGGATATTTATTAAGTTATTTTAATATTTTTTCATGGGTAGCTAAATTTAAAATTTTTCAATCTCAATATCCAATACCACTTATAATACTATTAACATTAATTGGTATCTGGACAGGTTTTGATTTGATAGAAAATCCAATTTTAAGTGCTTTATTTTTCGCCTTCGGCTACGGTTTGTATAAAAACACAAAATTACTTGATTTCATGAAAAAATATTGGCTTCAATACTTAATAGTAAGTGTTTTCTTTTTTGTAATATATTTATCAATTTACAAAAATATAGATTTCCTAGATCCATCAACATGGGAAACCTGGGCCATCCCCTATTCACTATTAAAAGCAGTAAATGCTATATTATTCTCATATACAGTTATAGG
>VFGE01000012.1 GCA_009392515.1 SAR202 cluster bacterium
TCAAACATGGAACCGGACGATGATTACTTTTGCATTGGGTTATGATATAACCAGTTATGCTAAACTAAAATTTGAGTACTATATCTTAGATGAAGAAACTGGAGATGATACTCAACCAAATGTAAATGATGACCAGATGCTGGTACAGCTAAAATTCAACTTTTAAACAAAAATAAAAAAAAGGAAATACAACAGTGAATACATTAATAAAAAAAATATTACTTTTATCCTCTTTTTCTGTTTTTATTTTCATAACAGGATGTGAAGATGAAGCAGCAGATAATGATAATACATTATCTACAGATAAATTTAATATCAGCAGAGTTGATGTTAAATCAACAGGAGACGCCAGTCAGTCTTCTCCTGAACTGATTAGGTTTATCAATTCATCCGAGGGTGTCATTGTGAATTCGAGTCAGAACACAATTGACTTTTTTACCATTTCACCCAGTGAATTATCCATTACTGGTGAATCAATCAATATAACCGATAGTGATGATGCAGAGTGCTCATCAATCGATGTAAGTGTAGATGAGAGCATTATTGCTGTTGTTGTTACTTTTGGTTCCTGTCAGCGTGGTGAACTGTATCTTGTTGATGCTTCAACAAGACAAAAGTACGGCCCTTACGAACTCGGGTATAACCCAGATGCAGTAGACATTGCAGTAGACAACGAGTTTGTTGTTGTTGTTAATGAATATGATTATGAGGATGGAACTGCTGGTTGTACTGTTCCTTATTATCCTGGAGTTACTATCTGGGATATAGGTCAGGGGCTTGATAATGGAACATTAGTAAAACATATGAAAATTACTCATACTGGTGAAAATGGTAATTTAGCAGAGCCCGAGGGGGTAAAAATTGCTCCTGATGGAGAAACGGTATATATGACTTTGCAAGAATCGAATCAGATGGGATGGTTCTCCATTCTCAGCCCTCCGGATACACTTCAAAATTACGTTTCCTTTACAAGTGAAATACATGAGCCAGATGGTATATGGGTAAACAGCACTGGTACTGTTGTGTGCACTGGTGGAGAGTATGATGGAAAACTAGGAGTAACCTTGCTAAATAGCGATGGAACACCTGGAGCGCAATACTACGCAAACCTTGCAGATGATCTACCTAGCACTTGGGCGTGGACAGATGAAAGAAAAGGTATTGAGCCGGAAGAAGTTGTCATAGCAGAACATGAGGGTAAATCATATGTATTGGCAACGTTGCAAGATCCTGCAGCAGTTGTAGTTTATGACATAACGGACCCAACCAACCCAACATGGGACTCTGGGGCAATTACACAAATTGTTGACTACTCAACAGGAGATGGTGAGTCTACAGGCGAGTCAGAAGGATTGGCTTATAAAGATGGTTATGTTTTAGTGTCTAATACTGCAGATCCCTCTGTATGTTTACTTAAATCATCTTGGGCTGAATAATAACAACCCTTGCACTAAAATAAGGGGACCTTTCCGGTCCCCTATTTTTTGTTTCATTTCTATGATTAGCTAACTAAGATTTGTTAAGGTTGGAATTAAATAAGTTATTTGCTTTCAATCTAAAGTGTGTCTGACAAAGGAATAGAAAAGGTAAAACAAGTTTCATGGTCTTTTGATGGGGTAACGCGAACTTCGCCATTATGTACAAGCGCTATATGTTTAACAATAGCCAGCCCTAAGCCTGTACCACCTGCTTCACGATCTCTAGATTTGTCTATTCTGTAGAACCTTTGAAAGATACGGCCTCTATACTTCTTTGGAATTCCTTCTCCGTGATTTTTTACGTGTATATTTATTAAATCTGTTTTTTCAACTGAAATAGTGATCGGCTTTTCTGCTTTTCCATATTTAATAGCATTTTCTAATAGATTTATTATCGCCTCCCTTAACAACTGAGGGTCACCATTTACCATTAACGAATCGTCACATTCTAAAAGAATGATGTTCTTTCTTTTTATGGCAATGTTTTGAACATCGTCTATTGCGCCACTGAGTATAGGGTTTAATCTTTGTTCATTTAATTCTATTGTATTGTCTTCTTCCTGCGATTCTATCTTAGATAGCTTTAATAGATCATCAATTATAGAGTTCATTCGATTTGTATGATCTAAAACCTTTTGAATAAATATATTTTGTTGATCTATATCTGCATTTCCTTGTTGTATAATTTCAAGATATCCGATAATTGATGTTATAGGGGTTTTTAATTCATGACTAACATTTGCAACAAAATCTTGCCTAATAGTTTCAAGCTGTTTTTGAAGTGTAATATCATTTATTGTAATAAGAACTCCAGATTTTTTTTTACTTTTCATTAACGGCGAACCATTCATAAGGAAGTATCTTTTTTTATTTGTTTTAAATATTATCTCATTTTGAATATTTTTATTTTTTTTTGTCACCTTTTTTATAAATGATAACATCTTTTTATTTGATATCAAGTTTGATAATCTATTACCCACTGCATCTTTCCGTGGAATTTGTAGATAGTCTAGGGCTATTTCATTTATAGATATGATTTCCAAATTTTTATTTAATGCTAACAAGCCTTCCTGCATACTAGACAAAAGAGACTCTCTTTCGCTTTTATCTTGGTTTATAATACTTATTCTTCTGTCCATCTCTTTTGCCATTTTATTCAATGAGATAGCAAGTGAGGCTAATTCTTTAGTCTTAGGTATGGGAATAGGAGATGGCAGTTTTAAGGTCTTCACATAGCTTTCAGCTTCAATACGCATTGAGTCGAGCGGATTAGTTAATTGCTTGGAGAAATAGAAACTGGTCACCAAGAGAAGAAGACCAATGATCAATCCTATAATAATGATTCGTTTCTGTAGGATAATTAATGATTCCTCCACCTCGTTAAGCGGTACTGATACACGAATAAATGGTTGTTCTTGTATATTTGGATAACGTAATGCGAAATACATTTGTTCTTCATTTGCAGTTTCACTGAACCTTTGAGTAGACCCTTCACCTTTTAATGTAGCTTGAACAATCTCAGGTCTATCTATGTGATTGTCCATTTGGCTAGGATTTCGATAAGAGTCACCAATAACAATGCCTTTATCATCGACAATAGTTACCCGCATGTTTGAGACACGGCCGGATTCTTTTACAAATAGTTGTATATTATTCTTGTTGATTTTCCGTTCATTAATCCAGAAAGAAATAAGCTTTGCACGTTCTCTTAGGTCATTTTCTGTGTGCGAATAGTAGAAGTTTCTAGTGAATTGATTTACTAACAGTATTAATACTATAATCCCAATTATAATAACAGGGAGGAATGAGTAAAATAATTTTATGAATAAAGGCTTACGAGTCATCTGGGTTAAATCTATATCCAACACCACGTATTGTCTCTATCAGTATTCCTTTATGCTGCATTTTTTTTCTTAACCCAACTATTTGAAAATCAACTGATCTATCAGTTACAGGATAATTATCTCCTTTAATTTTATCAATGATTTGATATCTTGTAAAGACCCATCCGGGATGTGATGCAAGTAGGTGTAATATTTCAAATTCTGTATAAGTTAATTCTATAGGGGAATCATCAATAGAGGTTCCTCTTGTTCGTGGGTCAATTTTAAGTCCATGGATTGTAATGGCCTTATTATTTGTTTGGATATTTTTGG
>VFGE01000013.1 GCA_009392515.1 SAR202 cluster bacterium
TACTAAATCTGGAACTATCAACTTAGATTTTGCTGATGTCAAAACAATTATGAGTGGCGCAGGTCCAGCTTGGATGGCTATAGGTAATGCCCGAGGAGAAGATCGAGCTGTTGAAGCTGCTAAAGCAGCTATCAATAGTCCTTTATTAGATGTATCGATAGATGGAGCCAAGGGTGTTTTATTAAATGTTTCAGGTGGAACAGATCTTACTCTTAATGAGGTCCAAAAAGCAGCGGATCTAATTGAAAGTATTGTAGATCCTGATGCTAATATCATATTCGGTATGTCAAATGATCCAAGACTGGAAGATGAGGTATCAATAACAATAATTGCTACGGGATTCCAAGCTGTAGAGAATGTGATTCCTAATAGTGACGATCTATTATCACAATTAGATATAGAAGTTTTAGATTCTGAAGATGCATTAGATATACCTCCTTTTATACGTAGGAATAAAACCTTTAATAAAAGAGGAATCTTTGGGCTTTAAGAACTCAATAAATTAACCAAATTATACTTCCTAAAAGTTTTTATATAAACAAAACACCACAGAATAACATCTGTGGTGTTTTTGATTTATACGAAAACTTTTCTATGATAAAATGAGCAGAGATATAAAACTGTTGAGAATACAAAATGTTTGAATTAGGTATTATAACCTGTAGTGACAAAGGCTCCAAAGGACAGAGAGATGATCTTAGCGGTAAATTAATTCAAGAAATTCTTGAAAAAAATGGGTTTCATTTATATTTTTATGCCGTTATACCTGATGATTTCGACACTATAAAAGCCCAGCTTGTAGAACTTTCTGATATTGATGAAATAGATTTAATTATTACCACAGGCGGTACAGGAATTACTAAAAGAGATGTTACTCCCGAGGCAACTAAAGCTATTGTCGAAAAGGAAATATTAGGAATTCCAGAAATCATGAGAGTTAAAACTTATGATCTTAATCCTCTATCAATTATAAGTAGGTCAGTATGCGGTTATAGAAATAAAACACTAATAATTAATTTACCTGGGAACCCTAGAGCAATTAGTGAATGTTTGAATATAATACTTCCGGTATTAGATCATGCAATCAAATTAATACAAAGCGATTCTTTAGACCATTGATACTGATAAAAGGAAAATCTAATGATTAATTTTGAAGTTTTTTCACTTTTTCCTGACATGTTTGAAACAATATTTAAGGATGGCATAATTTCACGAGCTTTAAATAACCAACTAGTAAAGATTAATCTACATGATTGGCGAGATAAATCTACAGATAATTATAAGACAGTAGATGATTATCAATATGGCGGTGGACCAGGAATGGTTCTAAAACCTGAACCATTGTTTGATAGTGTTGAATCAGTTATTACAAGGAAGAATGTACCTGTGATACTTTTATCTCCACAAGGAAAGAAATTCGATCAAAAGAAAGCTAGAGAACTTTCAAATTGTGATCAAATAGCTTTAATATGTGGAAGATATGGAGGATTTGATGAAAGAATTAGAAAACATTTGGCTACAGAAGAATTAAGCATAGGAGATTACGTTATGAGTGGCGGCGAGTTAGCTGCAATGGTTGTTATTGATACCGTTTCTAGACTTTTACCAGGTGTATTGGGAAATGAAGATTCATATAAACTCGATTCTTTCTATTCAGATTTGATACAATATCCACAATACACTCGGCCGTTTTCTTACAGAGGTTGGGATGTACCCGAAATCTTGTTATCGGGGAATCATAAAGAAATAAATGATTGGAGAAGAAAGCAATCTATAATACGCACAGCAAAAAAACGCCCTGAGATGATTGATCCTTCAGACCTATCTTTTGATGAATTAAGATTATTAGAACAAAATGATGAATAATTAAGTCACTAATGTCAATTAATTACCAAGACAATTATGGAGAAATAATATGGAAACATTTTTTTTAACATTTATTGGTTTATTATTATTTCTGGAATCATGGTACATATTGGGTTTTTATCTTGAGTCTAGATTATTAGGGATTGTTACCATGATAGGTACGGTACCATTATTAATAGGAATATTTTTATGGGAAATATTCAAATTAGAGATAATTGGATATTCTATACTCGGCATACCATCGGGCACAGCTTTAATACTTACATTAGTACTTTATTTCTCTTTATGGACCATTTATTTTATAACCTCATCAATAACATATTTATGGTCATATAATTCTCGGTTGTTAGGTTTTATATCTCTAATTATTGCTTTTCATTCGCTGATAATCTTTGGTATTCCATGGACCTATCCTGAGCAACAAGTCAGCAATGGAGCTGCTATGTTTATGAGTATTATTGGGATAATTTTGGGAATAATATCCACAATGAGGTTTTTTCAATTAGCAGTACCCTTTAGGTATATTACAAAGATGACAGGATGGTTTTCACTTTTTGGTTCTGTGATTTTATTATTAGTTGCACAGGGTATCATATTGAAATTATTTAATTTTTAAATAATTTTTGACAACTTGTTGTTTCGCAATTAAACTAATTCAGTGTTATTTAATCATGAAAAATATTAGAGGTAATTAAATGGAACCTAATCAACTGGTTCAAGCCCCAAATAAAGAAAATATAGATGATTTTTCACCCGGAGATACTATAAAGGTTGATGTTCGTATCATCGAAGGTAATCGAGAGCGTGTACAATCACTAGAAGGTGTAGTAATCGGAGAAAAAGGTTCTGGATTGCAACGAACCTTCACCTTACGTAGAACAACCAGAGGATTTGGTGTTGAGTTAACTTTTCCAATACACTCTCCTAAATTGGAGAGTTTGAAGGTTTTGCGTCGTGGAGATGTTAGACGTGCAAAACTTTATTATCTACGAAATCGTTCAGGAAAATCTGCCCGAATCAAGGAAAAAAGACAATATTAAATCTTATATTCCTTTGTGAGATTGATGTTATATGCTGAAGTTGCTGTTGATGCACTAATTTTAGAACCTAAAACTTATACGTATTCCATACCTAAAGATATGAATATATCAGTGGGGCAGATGGTTCAGGTTCCATTAAGAAATAAGTTTGTAGATGGTATTGTTACTGAGGTAAAAGATTCTGTCGACTTGTCTTATATCAAACCTATATATAAATGTGATGATATAGGTGCTTTACTAAATTCTCATCAAATTTATTTAGCTAGATGGATTAGCGATTATTATTTTACTTCTTTTTATACATGCTTAGTGTTAATGATTCCACCTGGGTTTTCTAATCGATCTCAACAATATTTACAAGCCCACGAATCTAGTACAAATGATATGCCCGAGGATTTATTTAAAGCCTTAGGAAAAAAATTAAAATTCAAAGGAAACATTGATCAGTTAAAAAAATTATTATCAAAAGATTCCGTAATTATTTTAAATAAACTAATCAAATCTAAAAATATTACTGTTGAATGGGATTGGGTTAACAAAACTACAATGCTTGATGATTTGAGAGTCCAACGATTAAGTGAGGCTGTGGATGTAAATCCTGTCATTGATAAAACTAAATTTCGGCCTAAAAATATATATACTGATGATTTTATTTTGACAGACTATCAGCATAAAGCTGTGCAAAAATTGAGTGAAGAAATTAAATCAAATAAGTTTTCAGTTAATTTACTGCATGGTATTACTGGGAGCGGTAAAACAGAAGTATATCTTAGATGTATAGAAGAATGTTTAAATTTAAATAAAAGAGTTCTCTTTCTTATTCCAGAAATTTCTTTAATTGATCAAGTTATTAAAGAATTAGAAATGAGATTTCCTGGGAAAATAACTTATTTTCATAGTTCTATGAAAGCACGTGAACATAGAAAAGTTTGGTGGGATATTCATGCAAATAAATTTGAAGTAGTAGTTGGCCCTAGAAGTGCTTTATTTACTCCTATTGATAATATTGGATTAATAATCATCGATGAAGAACATGAATGGAATTACAAACAAGAAGAACCTAACCCTAGATATAATGCGCGTTCTGTGGCCATGATAAAGGCTGAGAATTTAAATGCAACAGTATTATTGGGTAGCGCTACTCCAGATCTAATAACCTATCATAGAGCCAAAGTAATGGGTTCAATAAATATGCATGAATTGCCTTATCGTATTTCAGATAAATCCATGAATAGATCCAGTTATTCATGGAGTGACAATTTAGCTGATGTTGAAGTTGTTGATATGAAAGAAGAATTACAAAATGGCAATACAAGTATATTTAGCACGTCGTTGCTTGATAATATAAATCAGACTGCATATAGGGATGAACAGATAATTTTACTCGTTAATCGCAGAGGGACTTCTGTTTCTTTAAGATGCCAACACTGCTCTGAGATTGTATCATGCTCGAGTTGTAATGCTGTTCTAACATACCATTCTTCTATAGAAAAATTGATTTGTCATCTATGTAACCGTAAATATAATACGAATTATAAATGTAGCAAATGCGAATCTAGTGATATTAAAATGTTAGGTTTTGGAACTCAAAGAGTTGTATCTGAAATTAAAGAGCATTTTCCTGACTTATTAGTTTCTAGGTGGGATAGAGATATTTCGCAAGAAAATCGACATGATCCAGAAGTGTTACGAGATTTTTCTAATGGAAATGCTCAAATATTAGTTGGAACACAGATGGTAGCCAAAGGTCTAAATATACCAAACGTGACATTAGTAGGAATAGTTTTAGCAGATATAGGTTTGTTTATACCTGATTACAGATCAAGTGAAAAAATATTTCAATTGATATATCAAGTCGTTGGCCGTTCTGGACGAGGCGAAAAGCCAGGCAAAGGCATAGTACAGACATACTTCCCTGATAATTATGTTATTGATTTAGCATCCAAGCAAGATTTTTCTAGTTTTTATGAAGTGGAAGCAAAATTCAGACAAATACATAATTTACCTCCTTATAGTAGGATTGTTAAGTTAGTTTATTCTCATTTTGATCCACAAAGAGCTCAAAAAGAAGCTGAAAGAATGAAGAGAGAACTAATGCAAATAAGAAGTAAATGGGATTATTGGTACATTGATATTTCCGGTCCGGTTCCATCCTTTTATAATAAATTGAGAGGAAAATATCGTTGGCAAATAATTCTTCGAGGCCCAAATCCACGAGATATTATTAATAGAGTAAAAATCTCTGATAATTGGATTATAGATGTAGATCCTTTGTCGTTTAATTAGAATATCTTTGCACTTATCAAATAACAAATCTATAATGGATAACTGAAATAAATTAAAAGGCGGTTTCATGTCGATTTTAGAAATTAGAATAGTTCCTGATCCTATTCTAAAAATGAAAGCACATAAAATAAAAAAAATAGATGATTCGATTAAAACATTAGCATTTGATATGTTTGAAACACTTCAAGACGCTCATGGTGTAGGTTTAGCAGCGAATCAAGTAGGTGTATTAAAAAGAATCGCTGTCATTCAAACATCATTAGAAGACGATCCAATTTATATTATTAATCCTGAAATTACTGAAATATCAGGTGAAAGAGAAGTTGAAGAGGGATGTTTGAGTGTTCCAGGATATATTGGAAATATTTTTAGGTCTGAAAATGTAAAAGTTAAAGCACAAGATTTAGATGGAAAAAGAATAAAAATTAATGCTACTGGATTATTGGCACAAGCATTAGAACACGAAATCGATCATCTGAATGGTATTTTGTATTTAGATCATTTAAAAAGTCATGAAAACCTACGAAAAATTTCTGAAGAAACTGACACTGATATTGAAGGCGAAGAAGTAAGTCCTAAAGAGGTTACCTCATAGAAGTTAAAGTATAATGCCGAAAGATATTTTATATAAACATATTACAGATTTGATAACAACTAAATATAAAGATATTACTATTTATGCTTGTGGTGGTTTTGTACGAGATTTAATACTAGGTAATGAGCCAAAAGATTTAGATTTAGTCGTTACTAGTAATCCTGAAGTATTTGCTAGAGAACTTTCAAATATTCTTGAATCAAATTATTTTGTATTAGATGAAACAAGAAATATCTTTCGCATCACATATAGAACAAGTGATGACATTTTAAACATAGATATTTCAGAGTTAGTTGTATCTATAGAAAATGATGCTTTAACTCGTGATTTTACTATTAATTCATTATACATTCCTATCGATAAATTATTTGCTGTAGACTCTATACAACATATTTTGGACCCTTTGGAAGGGTTCTCACATTTAAATCAAAGAAAACTAATAGTAGTAAGTGAAACGGTATTCAATGATGATTCCATAAGGTTACTTCGTGCAGTGCGTTTATCTGAATTTTTAGATCTAGAAATAGATAATCAAACAAAAAAACAAATTCGTGATGATGCTAAATTAATACAAAATTGTGCACCTGAAAGAATACATGATGAATTGATGACTATTATGTCTTTTGATTCTGGAACTATGAATGCAATTAAACAGTTAAATAATTTAGATTTGTTATTTAATCTAATTCCGGAATTAAAATTGGGTGTAAACGAAGATCAACCTAAAGAACATTATTGGGATATTTTTGAACATAATGTGCAAACAGTAGGGTATTTTGAAAATATCATTCACTCTAATAATATTGATACTTGGATCTTAGATGAGATTTATTGGAATCCACAATTAAAAGATTATTTTATGAATGATAATATTTCAGGTTATTCAAGATATTCTATGGTTAAGGTAGCTTGCCTTTTGCATGATATTGCAAAACCACATACTAAAACAATTGATAATGAAAGAATACGATTTAAAGGTCATCACAGAGAAGGTGCAATAATATCGGAAAAAATACTTAAAAACCTTAGATTCTCTAAAAAGCATATACGAGGAATTAGTACAATAATTGATCATCATCTTAGGCCAGGACAAATGAGTCATGAAGGACAACTTCCTTCAGACAAAGCAATTTATCGTTTTTTCAGAAGTTCAGAAGATTTTGCTATTGATACTATATATTTGAATTTAGCTGATTATTTGGCTGCTCGAGGACCACTTTTAGAAAAACAAGAATGGATCGATTATGTAACAAAGGTAAATCATATTTATTTACAGGGTACAAAACAACAAGATGATCCAAAGTATGAGAGACTTATTAATGGTAGACAATTAATGCAGGAATTGGGCTTATCAACTGGCCCTATTATTGGTACCATCTTAGAGGAAATTCAAGAAGAGGTAATTTCTGGTAAAATTACAAAATATGTAGATGCTATTCAATATGCTAAAGTTATATTAAATAGAGAACAAATAGATAAGGAAAAGTGATTTGTTAATAAACAGAAGAAATATAATTAGGTTGTTAATGATACTTGTGATTGGGTTTGCAACTTTTGGAGCACTATATCCCAGTAAATGGGATTTAAATCTAGGTGGCTGGACTTTTTCTAGAGGAAGTGATTCGTTACTTGGTATGAAACTTGGTTTAGATCTTCAAGGAGGCAGTCACTTAGTCTATCAAGCAAGAGGTACTAAGAATATTGAAATTGAATTTTCAGATGTTCCTAATGTGAATTCAATTAACGAAAGTATAGTAACTTTTCATTTAGAAAACTTGTTAGACCCAGAGCAAATATATGCAAGTATAGGTAAGATTGATACCAATAATGAGTTGAGTGTTGATTTAAAAGTAAGAGAAACAAGTGAAATAGTAAGTTTAGCAAATTATTTGCCTGGTATTGAAAGTCGTTTGGAATATAGAATTTCTAATATCGATGAAATGTTATTTCCTATAGGAAATGATGAAGACATTGAAAATCTTAAAGAATTCACTTTTTCAATTAAGTTTGCAGAAGAAAATCAAGCTATATTACTTGAGCAATTTGTTACAGAAATCTTTTCTAATTTAGGATCCAGTAATAAAAGTATTAATGTCGGTGAAAACAATACAGTGGTTATTAATACCGAATTATCTACTCGAACTCCTGATGAAGAAATATTAAAAAGGGATTTAGAACAATATATTGCTCCAACCATTAAATATATTATTACAGATATCCCTGCAACTCCTACAGCTAATCAAATGGAAGGTGTGGTTGATATTATTAATCGTAGAGTAAATCCATATGGTGTATCTGAACCCATTATCCAGTCTATGGATGGCGATAAAATACTAGTTCAGTTACCAGGATTAAATAATGTTGAAGAGGTTAAAACATTAATTGGAAGAACAGCCCAATTACGCTTTGTTGAACGTACTTGTTTGGAAAATTATAGACTTGTATCTGATGGTATTGAGTATTACCCTTGTGAAGTTAAAGAAAATCAATCAGATCAAGAAACTGGATTAACTGGCGATGATCTTGATAGAGCTTATGCTGGAACACATCCTCAAACAGGAGCGCCAATAGTTAATGTGGAATTTGATAGTGAAGGGACTAAAGTTTTTGCAGAACTAACTACAAAATTATCTGCTACAAGAGGAACTTCTTCTCCTGATAGATTTGTAGTTTTCCTTGATGATGAAGAAATTGTAGCTCCTGGAGTTTCTCAACCCATACTAGGTGGTTCAGCCTTTATAGAAGGCCAGGCGTTTACATTCGATAGGGTAAATACAATAGCGATACAACTTGAATCTGGAAGATTGCCAGTACCATTGGAGCTCATTTCTGAATTAACTGTAGACGCAACTTTAGGAGCGGAATCTTTGAGCAAAAGTTTAACTGCAGGTATTGCAGGTTTATTTCTAGTTTTGTTATTTATGATCCTTTATTATCGCGTTGCAGGTATTATTGCCGCATTTAGTCTTATTTTGTATACGGCTATTGTTTTAACTTTATTTAAATTAATACCTATCACTTTGACCCTTGCTGGTCTGGCAGGGTTTATATTGTCTATAGGTATGGCAGTAGATGCTAATATATTAATATTTGAAAGGACTAAAGAAGAATTGCGTTTGGGGCGTACACTCTTATCATCTATTGAAATCGGATTTAATAGAGCATGGACCGCAATAAGAGACGCAAGTATTTCGACACTAATCACCAGTGCCGTTTTAATATGGTTTGGTCAAAGATTAGGCGCAACAACTCTAGCAGGAGTAGGTACGACATTATCAATTGGAGTATTAGTCAGCTTATTCACTTCAGTCTTCGTTAGTAAAGTTTTATTACAAATAATTGGTTCAACATTTTTTGGTAAATGGAAATCTTTATTTTCGCCTGAAAATATTACAACATCTCGAGGGTAAATAATGGATATAGTTAAAAGAAGATTTTGGTATTTTACAATTTCAGCAGTATTACTCGTTATTTGCGTAAGCTCTTTAATAGTTCCTCCGCGGTTAACATTAGGTATTGATTTTTCTGGTGGATCAACTATGACTGTCGTTTTTGATTCTGAAATTAAATCTGAATCTGTCAGAGAAAGACTGAATCAGTTAGGCTATAATGACGCAACCGTTCAACAAAGTGGAACTAACACAGTATTTGTCAGGATGAGTAAATTAGAAGAAGGAAATGAATCTACTGGAAGGAAATCTGATCGTTTACTGATAGAAGAAGATCTATCAAATCTAGCAAGAATAGAAAGTGTAGATGTGGCCACAGTGTCAGGTGTTGTAGCAAATGATACTGTAAATAATGCAGTTATTGCCGTTGTTGTCGCTTCAATTGGTATATTAATATACGTAACATATTCATTTCGAGGAGTATCAAATCCATTTCGATATGGTGTAGCAGCTATTGTTGCGTTGATCCATGATTCTCTTATTGTTCTGGGTTTATTTTCGCTTCTAGGAAAATTTATGGGATTAGAAATTAATGCCATGTTTATACCAGGGATACTCGTTGTAATAGGGTATAGTGTTAATGATACGATTGTAGTATTTGATCGCGTAAGAGAGAACGCTTCAATTGATCCCGATAGACCATTATCTATGATCGTTAATGATAGTATTACTCAAACAATTGGTAGGTCTTTAAATACAAGTGTTACATTATTATTAACTATTTTTGCATTGATATTTTTAGGTGGAGAAAGTATACGTAATTTTCTTTATGTTTTGCTAATAGGATTAATAGTTGGTACATATAGTTCAATATTCATAGCATGCCAATTTTTAGTTATGTGGGAACAAGGTGAATTAAGGTTGTCTTTTGGTAAAAAATCAAAATAACAATTTTCTTATATCATCAGGTATTTTTTTTGATTTCTCTTTTATTCGATCATAACTTACGTATGTATTTTCAATAGAAGTAAGCAATTGTTTTTTTTGATTCATAATCTCAAATTCCATTGTAAAGCTGGAGTTGCCAATTTTTTTCACTTGGGTATATATATCTAATATTTCATCTAACCTAGCAGGTAATTTGTAATTAATATTAGAATTTACAATAACTGAATCAAATATATTTTCTTTGCCTAATTCATAGATATTTAAATTTAATGAACGGAAATGTTCTTGAATGGCAATTTCAGACCAAATCATGTAGATTGCGTTAAATGCTATACCTTGCATATCACATTCAGACCATCTCACTCGCAATGTGGTTTTTGATTTGTAAGTATTTTTTTGCATATAAATTTTACCTTTTCAAACAATACATAAAGTGGTGTATTATATCATATCAATGATTTAATTTAGCTAAGAAGTATTATGGAACCATTTTCTTTATATATACATATACCTTTTTGTAGGACTAAATGCCCTTATTGTGACTTTAATACCTATGAAAATATAGAACATTTGACAGAAGATTATATAAATTCATTAATTACAGAGTTAACGAATTGGTCAAGATATATTGATTTTAACTCCAAGAATAAATATATAAAATCAGTTTTTTTTGGAGGAGGCACCCCATCTTATATATCAGAAAATAATATTTCTAAAATTATGCAAACTATAGTTAATAATTTTAATTTATTGGATGAAGCCGAAATTTCTATAGAATGTAATCCAAATGATTTATCTCAAGAAAAACTTCTATCGTGGGAAAATAGTAATATTAATCGGATTTCTATAGGGGCACAAAGTTTTAGTGATAAATTTTTACGTGTTTTAGGACGTGATCACGATTTTATAGAAATATCACAAGGTTTTATTAAAGCAAGATCATTAGGTTTCGATAATCTTAATTTAGATCTTATATATGGCATACCCGGTCAAAATATGGATGATTGGAAATCTACTATCAAGCAGGCTTTAAAATTAAAGCCTGATCATATTTCAATGTATGGCTTAACTATTGAAAAAAATACTAAATTTGATTGGATGGTTTCAGAAGGTTTAATGCCTAATCCTGACTCAGATGTTGCAGCAGATATGTATGAATATGTAGAAAAAGAAATGAATAATAATGGGTATACACATTATGAAATATCAAATTGGAGTCTTCCAGGCAAAGAATCTAAGCATAATTTAACATATTGGTATTCTCAAGAATATATTGGAATAGGTGCTGGCGCTCATTCATTTTATTCAGGTTTGCGATTCTGGAACGTAAATTCTCCCAATGAGTATATAAACTTATTAGAAAAGAATCGAACTATACAGAATAATACCGAAATTTGTAAAGGGTTTTGTGCAGTATCTGAAGTTGAGTATTATGACAATAATACAAGAATTGCTGATAAATTTATTCTTGGTCTAAGATTAGTTCAAGGTATTAATCAATCAATATTTACAAAATCCTTTATTGATTTAATATCTGAAAAATATGATAAAGAAATAAACGAATTAATTCATATGGGACTATTAGAAATAGCTAAAGATTCAATAAAATTAACAAGACGCGGAAGATTGCTTGCTAATGAAGTGTTTTATAAATTTCTGTAAGGATAAAGATGTTTGTTATAGGTACAGCAGGACATATAGATCATGGTAAATCTGCTTTAGTTGAAAAGATAACTGGTACAGACCCTGATAGATTGTTAGAGGAAAAAAAAAGAGGAATGACTATTGATTTAGGTTTTGCTTGGTTTGTTCTTCCGATCGGTCAAGAAGTTAGTATAATTGATGTACCAGGTCACGAGAAATTCATAAAAAACATGATAACAGGTGTTGGCGGTATAGATATGGCATTACTGGTAATTGCTGCAGATGAAGGAATAATGCCTCAAACTATAGAGCATTTTCAAATTATCAACCTATTAGAAATAAAATCTCTTATAGTCGCAATTACAAAGAAAGATTTAGTAGATTTAGAATGGATCAATTTAATCAAAGAAGAAATCAAGGAGCTATTAAAAAAATCACCATACTTGAGTTCTCCAATTATTGAGCTTTCTTCTCATACTGGTGTCGGTGTTGATGATTTAATAGCTCACATAGAAAAAGAAGCCTCGATAATTAATTTTAATAAAACTACAAATAAGCCAAGATTGGCAATAGATAGATCGTTTGTGGTTAGTGGTTTTGGAAGTGTTGTAACTGGGACACTAATAGAAGGATCTTTAGATATTGGACAAGAAGTTGAATTGATTAAATCAAATCAAATTGGTAGAATTCGTGGCTTACATATACATAATAAGCCTTATGATCATGCTGAGCCTGGGAATCGTGTTGCGGTTAATATCTCAGGAATTTCTCATCAAAATATTTTGCGTGGAGATACTCTAACTACTCCAAATTGGTTATCAGTAACACGAGCAGTAGATGTGCAAATTAAATTGGTACCTAATACAAAAAAGATATTGAAACATAATTCCTCTGTTATGTTTTACACTGGTGCTTCAGAATCTATGGTTAAAGTTAGATTACTTACATCGAATGAAATGGTTTCTGGAGATGTAGGGTTAGCTCAATTTGTATTGGAGGATATGCTTCCATGTGTATCTGGTGATCGATTTATAATTAGAACATCAAACGAGACCATTGGTGGAGGTATTATTATAGAAACAGATGTAAATCGGCATAAACGGAGTGATATAAGTATTATCGAACGTTTGTATACCTTGTCGGAAGGGAAACCACTGGAGATTATTCAACAACATATTACTGATTCCAAAATCAGTAATATTGATTTACTAACATCTTTAACTAATTTTTCTACAGAAGAAATCATATCTCTTATTCATAAATTAATCCAAGACAAACAAATCATTTTATTAGATTCAAAAAATAACAGTGAAATCAATAGTTTGATTTCTACTACTTATTATGAATACATAAAAACTCGCACTATAAACTATTTAGAGAAATATCATTTAGATTTTCCATATCGTAAAGGTTGCACTATTAATGATTTGAATAGAATATTAATGATACCTGATTCTTATTTACCATTGATTATTAACCAACTTATAGACGATGAGATATTAAAAATAACTAATCAGCTTATATCTTTAATACAATTTTCAATTGATATAAGCGAAAATGATAATTTGTTGCTTAATGAATATTTAGAAATGGCTAAGTCTGAATTATTTATCAACATTAATTCTGTATTTAAGAATAGAGAATTAGTTAACTTAATGATACAAGAGGCATATTTGATAAAAATTGACGCAGAAATTGTAATGAGTTCTCAAGAGTACAACACAATGGTTAATAAAATAATTGAATTGATGAAAAACAATCAAGATGTTAAGGTTGCTGAAGTGAGAGATTATCTTGGTATTAGCAGGAAAAATGCTTTACTCATTTTAGAGCATTTAGATGAACAAAAACTAACTAAGAGAAATGGAGATTTTAGATCTCTGAATATTAAATAGAGAGAGAGTATATATGGGATATTTAGCCTGGGCAGGGATTGCAATGTGTAGTTATGGATTTACTATATTTTTTACAAAAATATCTCTGAAATATGTACCTAATGAAATTGCTGTTTTGGTTACTAATGGTATTTTGGTAGTTATTTCGTTTATTTTCTTTTGGATTAATCGACATAGTGTTTTGTCGGAAATAGACGGCAATATTTCTTTAGGTGTATGGTCGTTAATGGCGATTGCGGGTGGATTTTTAGGTTTAGCTGTTATGTCTTATTATTATGCACTTAGTCAAGGAGATGCGTCAGTAGTTGCTCCTATTTTTTCTATGTCATTTGTCATAGCAGTTTGTCTAAGCTTAATTTTTCTTGGCGAAGAAGTAAAATTGACCAAAATTATGGGTGTGCTCTTTGCTGGAATAGCGATATATTTGGTGACTAGATAAAAATTGAGATAGAATTATGCCTTTTGATTTTGAGCTAATAGCAGAAAAACTACAAAAAGCGGTTAAATTAATTAAATCGGATGATAACTTATATTATCAAAGAGTTGATAAATTAATTGATTTTTATAAAAAATCTGACCCGTATTTGATAGAGCACAAACGGAATGAAGGTAACCATAAATGGTTAGCTGCAAAGTTTTTAGATAATAAGATTACAACTTATAGCCCAAAACAATTACCTAAAGATTATCGAGTGATTGCTGTTGATGGGTCCCATATTGATGTCGATAGACATAGCCCTATTAAATGTGTTGTTTTGAACATTGGCACTGTAATATTTACATATGGATCTAATCCAAGTGCAATTTTAAATAGTTCTCCGTTAACCTATATAGGAGAAGCGGAACTAAATATATTTGACAGTAACTCAACTAGTAGGTCTCCATTACAGGGAAATTTAATGGGTGTTAAGCGGGCAGTTATGGAACTTACTTTTCTTGCAGATACCCTAGAGAATTATGCTGACGGTATTCCTACTTTAGCTTTGGTGGATGGATCATTAATTTTATGGTCAATTCTTGGTGAACAAGAGTATGTTATAGATCAATTACTACAAAAGGAATTTTTAGAACAATTACATAGAATTAAAAAATTATCTGATAAAGGAATTATTTTGGCGTCATATCTCAGTTATCCTGACACATCGGATGTCATTAACTCGCTGAGAATTTGTCTATGTAATGAATACTGTTCAAATAATAATCCTTGTAAAGAAGGCTGTAGTTTAGTTTCGGGAATTAGAGACAGAGATATTTTTATTAAATACCTTCCTAATACTGCTAGATCTTCATTGTTTCAAAGTACTTCAAATGTTATTGAAAAATACTACAAAGAAGAATATGGAATTAATTTTTATTACCTGAATATATTTAATGAGATAGCCAGAATAGAACTCCCAAATTGGACAGCAAATAACCCAGATTTATTAGAATTAAGTCATTCTTTGATTATTGATCAATGTAATAAAGGACTTGGCTATCCAGTGTCAATTATGGAGGCTCATGAACAGGCTGTTATTAATACAACTGATAGAGAGAATTTTAAAATGCTATTAGATCGTTTATTGGCTCAACAAGGGATAAATTATAATACATCACAAAAAGATCGCTCAAAAAAATATAGATGGGTTTAATTTATTGATATAATGAAATCATTCAATATAATTGAGAGATCAAATGAAAAATCAAAATACCATTGCAGAAATTATTGAATCATCTACTAAAAGTGTAATTGTTCAGTGCTATGAACTTTATCAAGCTCCTAAATTAGGAACTTTGATAAAAACTCAAGATGATCCGTCAATAATTGGCGTAGTATATAATGTGTTTACTGAACCATTAGACCCTTCTAGAAGACCAATTGCTAGAGGGCCTTTTCAAAACGAACCAGAAAAGCTGTATGAAGATAATCCTCATTTATCATTACTTTTTCGGACTCAAGCAGAAATATTTATTCTGGGGCATATAGATCGATTAAAAAGTTATAAATATGAATTACCATTACTTCCAGCAAAAATACATACAGGGATATCTTTATTGGATGAGAAAGAAATACTGGCATTTACATCTTCAAGAACATTTATGGAATTATTGCTTGAGGGTATAGATGTTATAACAGATGAAATTTTTTCTATATCAATTAGAAGGATATCCGTGTGTCATTTAGATCCAGAAAAATTTTTACATGATATAGGAATAGATGTAGCAAAGAATTTCCCACATGATCAACAAAAATTGATTTCTTTACTCAGAAAATTAGGTAGAGGTCCAATAAATGAGTAATGTAGAAGATAACCAAAAAATAGGAACTATAGTAGGAGGAGCTTTATCTTCAGGATTGGAAGTAAGATTAGATTCTGACTATTCTGTTGAAAATTTATATGTTGGTGATGGAATTACTATTGAGGGGCGAGAAAAGCGATATTTTGGTATTATTTCCGATATGATGTTGCAGTCCTCAGATTCATCTATTCGTTCTTTGCCTCCTAACAGTTCTGATTTTTTTGTAACTTCAATCCTGTCAGGAACTAGCGCATTCACTATTCTTAAAATTAGCTTACAATTGGCAGTATCTTTGGATACAAATATTGATGAATTCGATAAACTCAGTTTAGATAACATAAGTTTTGGTCCGGCAACCACACTTCCTCCACATTTTTCTCCTGTCTATAGAGCTACAAGTAAAGACTACACAGAGATTTTTGGTTCTGAAGATGAAAATCATGGTTGGATAGGTACTCCCAAAGGTCGTGATGCAGAGGTTAAAATTAATCTTGATTTAGAACAATTGATAAAACGATCAAATGGTGTTTTTGGCAAAACTGGCACAGGTAAAACTTTCTTAACACGGGTTTTATTATCAGAAATCATCAAAAAAGATTTAGGCGTTAATCTCATATTTGATATGCATAGGGATTATAGTGATTCTGTAAATGATGAATCTGGCAAAAAAATAAATAGTTTGAAGCAGATATTTCCTTCAAAAGTGGAGGTGATGTCCCTTGGAAAATCTCTTAATAAAGGTCAAGTACGACCAGATGCTGAAATTATGGTTTCTTATAATGATCTAGAAGTTCAAGATATTGAGATATTGTCAGAGACTTTAAATTTAACTTCCGCAGGACTACTTGCCGCACATGCATTAGATAGAACTTACGGTGATAAATGGCTTGGTTTATTTTTAAATATGGAACCTAGTGAAGATAAGGAAAATCCCAATAGTTTGAGTGCTGCGGCAGAACGTACTGGACAGTTATATACTGTTTTACACACTTTGTGGAGAAGATTAGAAATTCTTAAAAAGTTTGAGTTTTTGCAACAAAATCCTGCAGAAGAATCTATAAAAAGAATATTTACATCATTAGAAAGAGGCAAACATGTAATCCTTGACTTTGGTACACATCAAAGCAATGAAACCGCGTACATATTAGTTACTAGTTTGATCACCCGGAGAATTTATGAAAGATGGGCAGAACAAGACAATCAATTAGTAATTGCCATTGAGGAAGCTCATAAGTTTTTAAATTCTGAAGTGGCTAGCCAAACTATTTTTGGAACAATCGCTCGCGAAATGAGAAAATGGAAAGTAACTTTGCTTGTTGTTGATCAGAGGCCGAGTGGAATTGATGCAGAAGTTCTTAGTCAATTGGGAACAAAATTCATTCATCAATTAGAAGATAATAGAGATATAGACTCTATATTAGCAGGATCTTCTAGAGATTTAAGAAGCGTTGTTTCTACTCTGGCTCCAAAACAACAAGCACTTGTTATAGGGCATTCTTTACCTATGCCTGTAGTCATAGATGTCAGATCTAATGACACTTTGGCAAATTTTATCAATCCTGATAAAACACCTAATGAAATAACAAATATTGAAAGGGATAATGATGATTTATTTGGTGAGAAAAAATAAATTGTTTATATTGTGTATAGCAATTTTTTCTTTTTTAGCCATGAGTGGTTGTAATATTACGGATTATCGTTTGGACGAAAAATCTCCAACTGTTTCCGAATTACGCCAAACACCAACACCAACACCTAAACCATATCGAACTAAACCTTTCGAAATGAGGATAGATGTAAATAAAACATATCTGGCAACAATTGTAACCGCTAAAGGTGATATAGTATTGGAACTATACCCAGATAAATCCCCAATAGCTGTAAATAATTTTGTTGCGCTATCACAAGAAGGTTTTTACGATAATATTACATTTCATAGAGTTATTCGTAACTTTGTAGCACAATCGGGTGATCCTACAGGTACAGGTCAAGGTGGACCTGGCTATACTATTGAAGATGAATACAATGATCTGTCTCATGAAACAGGTGTAATAGCTATGGCAAATAAAGCTGTGACAAATTCAGCAGGATCTCAGTGGTATATAACACTTTCACCGCAACCGTTTCTTGATACCATGGAAAATGGCGAAAAAAAGCGTTGTACTTTATTAGGAACACACTGTCATACGGTTTTTGGTCGAGTAGTAGAAGGATTTGATGATGTTGTTAAAAAAATTACATATAGAGATCCTTCAAAAGCACCAAATTACCAGGGTGATATTATAAAAACCATAATTATTGAAGAAAAATAGGAGGGTATATGTCTGGTCAATCGATATCATGGGATGATGTACCAAAAGAACAATTTATACCGGGCGTAACACGACAAGTAGCTCTTGGAGAAAAGGTAATGCTTGGGAGAATTTTATTTGACGAGGGGGCCAAAGTCCCTACTCACAAACACGAGAGTGAACAAATTACGCATGTTTTAAGTGGTAAATTATTATTTATCATTGATGGGGTTGAATCTATTGTTGAACCGGGACAAACAATACATATTCCTTCTAATGTAGACCATAGTGCAGAAGCTATAGAAGAAACCGAAGAAATAGATGCTTTTAGTCCTATTCGTTCAGATTGGTTAGATGGATCCAATGTTTATCAAAATTAATATAAAGGAAAATGGTTTTTGAAAGCGGTAGTATTAAAACAACCTGGAACTATTCCTATATTATCCTACGTAGATGTGCCAGAACCAAAGATAAAATCTGACGAATTACTTATAAAAGTTTTAAGTACCGGATTTTGTCGACATGATTTTTTAGTAATGAATGGAACATTGCGACGAGGCATCCCAAGTGATCCCATATTAGGACATGAGGTATGTGGCGAGATTCTTGAAAAGGGAGAACAAGTAGAAAATTTTGACATTGGTGACAAAATAGTCACTTTATTAACTCAATCCTGTGGGGTATGTGAGCAATGCATTTCAAATAATGAACATAGGTGTGAAAATGGAGCAGGTATTGGTCATGGATCTCAGGGAGGATTTGCAGAATTTTTAGCAGTCAGACAAAATTCTGCAATACCAATCCCCGATTTTATTAGTCCTGATATTGCTCCTCTACTTACTTGTCCTATAGGTGTAGGAATACAGGCATTAACAGACATTACTGATATACCTTCTGGTTCATCTGTTGCAATAACAGGAGCTAGTGGTGGTTTAGGTATCCATGTTGCGCAGATTGCGAAAGCAATGGGATGCTCTACTTTTGGAATAACATCTTCAGAAGGGAAGATATCATCTTTGATGGAATTAGGTTTAGATGAAGTTATATTAGCAACGGATGATTTGGATTTTTCAGAAATTATTCAAGCCATGACAGCTGATATGGGTGTAGATGTTGTCATTGATTGTGTTGGTTCAAGATATTTTGCTTCTTGCATAAATAGCTTGGCAAGTAATGGGAAATTAGTACTATTAGGAGAGCTTGGAAATGCAAAAGCTCAAGTAAATTTAGCAGAAATTCTTTTTAGAGATTTGACCATTAGGGGTTCTACTGGTGCAAGAAGAAGTCATGTGTTAAGAGGTATTGAGTTAATAAAAAATGATTTACTCAAACCAGTAGTTCATACTAAGTTGCCATTAAAGGATTTGTTAATTGCATTTGGATGGATGCAAGAAAATAAATTATTTGGCCGGATAATATTTGCAGATTAATTTAATCTCTTCTCTGGCAGGAGTAAATCGGCAACAATTGTTGCCATGTGTTCACCTTCTGAATTAATGTAGAAAGTTACAGAAACAGGTTCTGCAATTAACATGTGTTCTTTCATGTGGGAAACAGTAATTCCTACGTCTCCTATAGTTTTAAATTTGATAATCTTATCGGTGTTTAACTCTGCTAATGTGAACCCTTCAAGTTTTTCGAGTGAACTATTATCTATTGCTATAACATTACCATGACAGATATCTATACATATCGGTGTGGAATTATTACAAGATATTAGGATGACAAATAATATACTTATTAAACTGGTTATTGTTATTTTTTTCATAATAAATGAAAATTTATCATTTGTTAAACATGAAGTGAGCTATATCTCCATCGTTCATAAGATATTCTTTTCCCTCAAGCCTCAATAAACCTAATTTTTTTGCTTCAGCCATCTTTTTACTTTCAATCATATTTTGGTAACCAATAACTTCAGCCTTAATGAAACCTTTTTGTATATCAGAATGTATTTGTCCAGCAGCTTCCAAAGCTGACATTCCTTGAGTTATTGTCCAAGCTTTTACTTCATCTGGACCAACTGTAAAAAATGATATCAAATTTAATAATGCATAACTTTTATCAATAAGTTTATTTTTACCTGACTCTTCAATGCCTAAAGATTCCCTAAACATTAATTGATCTTCTTCAGGCATTTCAGCTAATTCTTTTTCTAGTTGCGCACAGATACTTATTGTATCCCGACTATCTTTATGATTAATTTTATCCTCGTCTATATTTAAAACACTCAGCAATGGTTTTGCTGATAAAAGTTGGAAATTCCACACAATTTCAGCAGTATCCTTATCTAAATTTTGATCTTTTATAGGAATGTTATTTTCCAAGTTTTCTTTGACATTCGTTAATTGCCCGATTTCTTTGATTATAGATTCTTTTTTATCGTTTCTTGCACCTTTAAGTTCACTATTTAATCTTTCAATTCTTTTATCAATTATTGTTAAATCTGAAAATATTAATTCCTCTTTCAATGTTTTTGAATCTCTTTTTATATCAATGGTTTCAAATATATGAGGAACTGAAGGATTATCAAAATAACGAATTACTTCTACTAAAGCATCCATACGTTGAAGAATATTAAGATATTCTCCAGAAATACTTTGGCTTTTTCCTAAACTTTCTGGTGAAGTTGGTATATCAACAAATGTTACTTCAGCTTTACTGATTTTTTTTGGATCAAATAATGCTACTAGTTCATCTATTCTTGGATCTTCTACTCTTGATATGCCAATATTTGTGTTTTTACTAGATTTATCTTTGAGAGTATGTGTTATTGCTTCAAAAACAGTCGTTTTCCCACTTTGTGGAAGTCCTATAAGTCCTATTTCCATTTATATCTCTTTCTTTTTTACCCTAATGCGTATAAATTTCCTTTTACTGTAGGGACATAGAGCGTGTCATTTACTAATATTGCTGAGCCATAAATTTCTTCGTCCAGCATATATTCCCACATTATAGATCCATCGTTTTTATTTATGCCATAAATAGTACCATTATTCATCAATTGTACTAAAGTTGATCCAGATAAAATTGGAGAAGATTGTATATTTGCCGATTTACTTATTTTCCACAAAGTATCACCATTTTTAATATCTATAGATCTAATATTGCCTTCAAATGTATTCACATAAATATATTCCCCATCAGTTGCTAAATTACTTCGCACTTGTTCATTACGTATTTGAAAGCCACCAGTTTCTCTTCGTAGCTCTACTCCCCAATTATATCCTATAGGATTTGCAGGCTTTGGAGCCATATTCCATGCGTATAATTGAAACCACCACCTGATAAATCCTTGTGCAAATCGAACATTTTTCCGTTGTAGATTAAATGAATTTAATCTACTTCCAAATCTTGTAGCAGTTGTAAAATAGGCCGTATCGTCTATTATAGTGGGTGTGTTTTCTCCACTACCTAATTTAAGTTTGTATCTTAAATTACCGTTTTGAGCATTTAGTAAGTAGAAATAACTATCATCTGATCCAACTGCAACAACATTATCTTTTACTGCTGGAGCCGTTATTACCCAAGATTCAGTAAAATAATCCCATAATAATTCACCTGTCTTTGCATCAATACTAAATACTTTTTTACCAGTATTACCGCCATAGACAGCGCCATTGTGTATAGTGACACTTCCAAATATGGCCTCGCCAGTATCGTAGGACCAGATTTCTTTACCATTCTTTCTATCTAGCGCCAATATTCTTCCATCTCTCAAACTGGCGTAAGCAATATCTTTTGTTAATGATAGGGAAACATCTACAGGAGAATTGACGGTGTTTTCCCAAATCACGTTCCCATTATTTGTATCTAATGCGATTATTTTATTATCACCAGTTCCAATGTAAATGGTATTTTCGACCATTGCAGGCGTTGTGTGAATAAAACCGGTGGTTGTAAATTTCCATTTAACCCCTTCAGAAATGGTAAAATCATTTTCGCTAGCAAGACCGGTGTGATGATTGTTTTTTTGGACCATAGACCAGTCATTTATATCTTGTGAATTGGATACTTTTGAGCTAGGTGAAATGGTTTCAATTTTAACATTAAATTGAAAAACATTAATTATCCAAGCAAGTATAAGAAACAATGTAATAGTTAAACCTAAGACCCATTTGATCATTGCTCTATTTGCTATAGTTTTTCTATAATCATTAAGATATTGAGTTTCATATGATGACGAAACTAATTCAGGTTCTACTTTTGTGTTAAAACCTTTTTGTGTGAGACGGCCCCAACACTTCTTACACCTTGTAGCACTTGCGTCATTTCCAGTGTTGCATGCCTTGCAAATAATTCGATTTTTTAAATTTTGATTGTCAATTGTATTTTCCATTTGCATTTAATTTTGCATAAAAAAAAGATCTATTCAATTATAATAACCTAGGTATTATACTAAATAATTGATTTAATGATGGATTTATAGGTTTTGTTATGTTTCAAAATGATAGAAGAATTGAACTTATCTGTGGAGAAAACGATTATCTTAAAAAACAATATATAAATTCTCTAGTTAGTAAATTCACATCAAATGATCAGGAAAGTTTTTCTGAAGTTATTTATGTTGATGGTAAATCTGCTTCTATTGAAGAAATACAAAATGCATTAATGACAATCCCATTTTTTGCTAAATCTAATTTAGTTGTCATTTATAACTTAATTGATAAATACAAAAACATTTCTAATACTAAAAAAAAATCTACAGCAAAGTCTTCAAATAATTGGAACACACTTCTGGAATTTTTGAATAATCTTCCTAATGAAAAACAAATACTTTTAGTTGAAGATTGGCAAAGCCCAAAAGATATTACTAATAATCTCAATGATGAAAGAAAAGATTTAATGGTAGAAGCTAAACGCTTAATTGATAAATTGGGTTTAACAAATCAAACTCAAATACAATCGTTTAATAATTTACTTTCATTAGAATTAGAAAAATGGATTAGTAAACAACTTTTAGATAATGGTAAGACAATAAGCAATAAAAATGCACGATTAATTGCTGATTATGTTGGAAACGATATGTGGACATTAAGTAATGAAATAGAAAAGGTAATAAATTATTGCGAGGGTGAAGTCGTTGAATCAGAGCATTTAGATATCTTAATTAATAATCCAAAAGAAATGGTTATTTTTAAATTAGTTGACTTGTTACTCGATCAGAATATTGCAGTTTCATTTAAAAATATTCCATCAATATTTGAAAGTGGTCACTCTACTCAATATTTATTATCAATGATTTCTCGGCAAATGAGATTATTGATAATTGCAAAGCAACTTACTAATTATAATTCTCCGAAAAGTTTATATAAAGAAAAATTGGGGATATATTCTGATTACGTTATCGATAATATTATTAATCAAGTCAAGCACCGAGACATAGATGTCTTGATGAATTTATATGAGAAGATTTCAGATTTGGATATAGGAATGAAGACTGGAACTATTAATGAGAACATTATATTCGATAGTTTAATTTCTAATCGTATTGTTACTTGATTTCAATTGGGTGGAAACAGGCTACCGAATGGTTTTCGTCAATAAATTTTAATGCCGGTTTTAAGCTATTTTTACAAAGCTCAGTTTTAAACTTACAGCGTGGTATAAAAGGGCATATTTCAAGTTCAATATCTTCACTTTGATCATCAATTGGTGCAAAAGAGTAGAGTTTTTTTTGATAATCATCGATTCTTGGAATTGCGTCTAATAACCCCTGAGTATATGGGTGGCGTGGATTTTTAAATAACTTAATTGTTTCACTCATTTCTACAATTGTACCTTTATACATTACAGCCACATAATCAGCCATTTGTGCTATCACTCCCATATCATGGGTTATAAGTATTACTGTTATCCCGTATGAATTTTTTAGTTGACGTATTTTTTGTAATATAGCAGCTTGAAGTGTTGTATCTAGGTTAGAAGTAGGTTCATCTGCAATTAGTAATTGAGGTTTTAAAGAAACCGCCATAGCAAGCATGATTCTTTGACACATACCCCCACTTAGTTGAAACGAATAGGATTTGAGAATACGTTTAGGATCTGGTAATCCTATTGAAGAAAGAAGAGGGATTACTTCTTTTTCTGCATCTTTTCTAGATAAACCTGAGTGAGTTTCTAGAATTTCAGTTATTTGGGTTCCAATTGTAATACTTGGGTTTAAAGAAGCCCGGGGATCTTGAAAAATCATACTGATTTCTTTCCCACGTATTTTACGTAAATTTATTTCATCCATAGTTAATATGTTTTCAGAATTAAAATAAATTGAACCGTTTTTTATTACTCCTGGATCTGGTATCAGATTTAATATAGATAAACCCGTGGTAGATTTTCCAGAACCACTTTCTCCGACTATCCCGACTATTGTGTTTTTAGGGATACTGAGGTTGATATTATCAACTGCCTTAATTGACGATTCTTTTGATTCAAACACAACTTCTAGATTTTGTATTTCTATTAAATTTTCTTTATTCATATTGCTGATTCTATTAGATTTATTTTAGTAATATCGGTTTATATCTACCAATTTTTAATGTGCTAATTAGTTCCTCCAAAGTTGTTATTTTTGTATCGAATTTTGTACCAACTTTACCAATATCTTCAACTTTATGAGCATCGCTTCCTCCAGTCGAGGGTAATTTTACTATTTCGCAAATTTTTGAAGAGAAAATATTTTGTATTTTGTCTCCTCTTCCGTTTAATGATTCTATTGCATCTACATTTTTAAAAATTAGATCATTTTTAGCATTAATAGCTGTTTTTTCAAGTTTAGTAGAATCCATTTGTGAAACACTATCAAATCTTCTCCTATATGGGTGTGCAGCAATCATAAAACCAGACTTATTTTTTACTACTTTTGATAAAAACTTTATATTATGCATTCCAAAAATATATTCATCTAAACCAAATACAATTACATGCCCTTCTTCGGTAGTAATTTCTGAACCTGGGAAAACTGGAAAGTTATATTTTACCTGTAATTCGTTTATTTGTTCCTGAGTCCAGAATTGATCATGATCAGTTAAGCAAATCCCATCTAAACCATTTTTTTTGGCGTTAACAATTAAATCATCTGGAGAAAGCAAACTATCATCAGATTTTGGGTATGTATGATTGTGAAGATCTATTATCAATAAAAGCCTTTTTATTAGTTAAACTCAATCCTATTAGACTACTATTATTTAGTAGTATTGAAAAGTTCTATGCTACTTTTCATTATCTAGTCTAGATTGTGTAATTTTTCACTTGATACAATATAACTGTGGTGATATGCTATTGTGAATATATATTGAATCATAAAAACACCAATAATCTGGTTGATCCATGGGAGTTATTATGGAGAATTATTTTCACCAGTATGGTCTTCTCGCAATGTTTATAGTTGTTGCCACAGCCGTTCCTATTGGTATGTTGCTAGTGTCATATTTGGCATCAATGGTTTCAATTAGACCTCATAAACCAAATCAAACTAAGTCGACTATTTATGAATGTGGTGTAGAGCCCATAGGGCCAAATAAATGGGTTCAGTTTGATTTTAAATATTATATGTATGCGTTGCTTTTCGTAATATTTGACATTGAGACAATATTTTTATTTCCCTGGGCAATTCAATTTGGCAAACTGGGGATGTTTGCATTAATTGAAATGTTTATTTTTGTCATGATTTTGTTAGTTGGCTTAATTTATGCTTGGAAAGTAAAAGCCTTAGAATGGGGGAAATAATATGAATTTAAATTCAAATTATTTTGATTCACAGTCATTAGATATTGCAGAGGGTAAAGAAGTTCAAGAACTTAAAGACACATCACTTATTCCTATACAAGAGCCTTTAATTGAAGTTCCAAGTGATGTGGCTAATAATATAGCTGTAACCTCAATAGATGCTTTATTAAATTGGGGGAGAAAATCAGCTGTATGGCCATTATCTTTTGGATTAGCTTGTTGTGCATTTGAAATGATGGCAAGTGCAATGTCTCGATTTGATTTATCTCGATTTGGAGCAGAAGTCTTTCGAGGTTCTCCCAGACAAGCAGATCTCATGATAGTTTCCGGAACAGTGACATGGAAAATGGGTGCTGCTATTAAAAAATTATATGATCAAATGTTAGAACCCAAATGGGTAATTTCTATGGGTGCTTGCGCAACCAGCGGAGGCCCTTATTATCAATCATACAGTGTTGTTCCTGGTGTTAATCATATTATTCCAGTTGATGTTTATGTTCCTGGGTGTCCACCAAGGCCAGATGCATTATTATATGGGATTATGCAATTACAGGAAAAAATTAAGAGATATCGTCTTACACAAAATCCAGCAGGAAGTTAATGATTAAACAACTAAATTCAAATGAAATAATTAAATTACTAGGTACAGATTTTGGCATTCAAAATGATGGCCAAATTGAAAAAGAATTATATGTTTCTCCAGAACAATTAATAAATGTTGTGAAAAAATTAAAAAATTCAAAAGATGCATCTTTTGATTTATTAACTTGTATCTCTGGTATCGATTATGTTGAATATTTTCAGGTGGTATACCACCTGACTTCTACTGTTCATAAACATAGTTGTGTACTTAAGGTAAATTTATATGGCCGTAGTGATTTAGTTTGCCCTTCGGTATATGACCTTTGGCAGGGTGCTGATTTTCAGGAACGCGAAATATGGGATTTGTTAGGGATTTATTTTGAAGGTCATCCTAACATGAAACGAATATTTTTATGGGACGGATTCGAAGGACATCCATTACGCAGAGACTACTTAGAATCTCCAAGATAATACAGGGTAGAGTATATGAATAGTGAATTAATGACAGTAAATTTTGGCCCTCAACATCCAAGTACACATGGTGTGTTTAGATTACGAATTACATTAGACGGGGAAACAGTTGTTGCATTGGAGCCTGTTTTCGGATATTTGCATCGCGGGTCAGAAAAATTAGCTGAGGAACGTACATATACTCAAGTGATCACTTTGACGGATCGTATGGATTATACTTCTGCAATGACAAACAATCAGGCCTATGTTTTATCTTGTGAAAAATTAATGGAAATTACTCCACCTGTACGTGCACAATACTTACGAGTCATTTCTGCTGAATTATCAAGAATTGCATCTCATCTTATTGGAACGGGCTTTTTGATTAATGATCTTGGGGCTTTTATAACTCCTTTGATGTACTGTTTTAGAGAAAGAGAAAGGATCTTAGAGCTCTTTGAAATGTTGTGTGGGGCGAGAATAACGCTTACTTACATGAGAGTGGGAGGTGTTTTTCAGGATACTCCACCTGAATTTTGGCCAGCATTAGATAGCTTTCTTAGTGATATGGAATTACGTTTAGATGAATATGAATCATTACTCACTGGCAATGAAATATTATTGAGTAGGACAAAAGGTGTCAGTTCAATTACAACTGAACAGGCTATCAATGCTTCTATAACTGGACCAATTTTGAGAGCTACAGGCTATGATTGGGATTTGCGTTCGGTTGATCCTTATGAAGTATATAACAGAGTAAAGTTTGAAATTCCTATTGGTCATAATGGTGACAATTTTGATAGATACTTGGTTCGAATAAAAGAAATGAGACAAAGTCTGTCAATAATAAAACAATGTGTAGAACAAATAGAACCTGGACAGGTTAGACTGGACTTGCCGTTCCTTATACGCCCTGATTCAGGAGAGGCTTATGGGCGAGTTGAAAGCCCAAAAGGCGAATTAGGTTTCTATTTAATTAGCGATGGTTCTATATCACCGTATAGATGTAAAGTAAGGCCGCCTTCATTAATTAATCTTACCTTATTAAATGAAATGATTGTTGGTTGGAAAGTTGCAGATATGATTGTTACGCTAGGTTCACTTGATTTTAATATGGGAGAGGTAGATCGTTAATGTTGACTGAAAACCTTTGGTTTCATAATATCTATTGTTTTTTATACACTGGTGATACCTCTATTTCAGGATGTGCTAATAGCACAGGCTTGTTACCAGAATCACTGAATTGGATGCCTTATTATATTGCTGGCTTTTCAATGGTTTTGGTTTTAGTAAATATTTTTATGGCCTTTGGCGCTCTTTATACTTATGCAGAAAGAAGGTTGATTGGTAGATTCCAATCGAGAGTTGGACCTAATAGAGTTGGTCCATTTGGAATATTACAACCGGTTGCAGATGGTATTAAATTATTAACTAAAGAATCCATGATACCAGATCAAGCAGATAAACCTGTATATAATATAGCTCCTATAATAATGCTTATACCTGTGATATTAGTCGTAGCGGTATTGCCAGTAGGAGAGGGAACATTTATGACAGATTTAAATATAGCTTTATTGTTTGCAATATCAATAACAGCTCTGACTACAATCGCAATTTTTATGGCAGGTTTTTCTACTGGGAATAGATTTGCGATGCTTGGTGCAATGAGGGCAGTAGCTCAACTAATTAGTTATGAAGTTCCAGTTGTTTTATCCACAGTAGGTATTATACTTTTGACAGGGTCATTATCATTGGTTGATGTTGTTGAAGCCCAAGCTATACCTTTTATCTTAGTGCAACCATTAGCATTTTTAATATTTATTATTGGCGGATCTGCAGAAATGAATAGAACTCCCTTTGATACTGTTGAAGCTGAATCAGAACTCATTGCAGGTTATCATACTGAATATGGAGGTATGAAGTTTGCTATGTTCCAATTGGCGGAATACGCTTCAGTGTTAGTTAATTCTGCTCTAATTACAACTTTGTTTTTGAGCGGCTGGGATGGTCCCTTTTCGTTTATACCTTCACCTGTATGGTTTTTATTAAAAATGTTTTTCATGGCTTTTTGTTTTATTTGGATAAGAGCTACCCTACCTCGACTTAGAATGGATCAAGTTATGTCATTTGCATGGAAATTTTTATTACCATTAAGCTTATTAAATATATTTGTTACTGCATTTGAAGTTTTAATTTTTGGAGCTAATGGAATTTTTACTCAAGGTGATTTATGGCTGATGTCGGGTATCAATATTATTGTATCAATAATTGGTATTGTTATATTTAGTAAAATTCTTGAAATTGATTCAGGTTTCAATACTCAGTTTAAGGCAACAGTTTAAATAAGGAGAGAATAATTTGTACGGACTTGGAATAATTAAAGGATTGTTAGTTACTCTCAGGAATTTTGTGCGTAAGCCTGCTACTATCAATTATCCAGAACAAAGAGCTCCACAACACTCACGATTTAGAGGAGAAGAATTTGCATGGTATGAAGAGAGATGTACGGGTTGTGCAAGCTGTGCAAAGTTTTGTCCTTTAGGAATCATTCATATCGTCACAAGTCCCAGTGAGGTAAATATTCCCGAAGGTGATTCTTACAAATTAGAAGCTTTTGATATAGATATAGCAAGATGTATGTTTTGTGGTTTTTGTGTCGAAGTGTGCCCTTATGATGCATTGTTTATGGGGAGTGGTTTTGAGGAAGCACAATATAGTAGACAAGATCTAGTTCTTGATAAAATTAAAGATCAGAGAGAGGGTAAAAATAAATCTCCTAGCACATGGTTCAGGCCACAATTGGAATCCCAAAAATACCTACCTCTTTCTGATAAAGAAATGAAATGGGACGATGCCGGTCGAGAAGAATGGACCTATCACCCCGCAAAACGACCAAAAAGAGATTTATTATCATGGAGAAATAAAAATTTTAAAAATAAAGGGGAAAATTGAATCTGACAGATATCTTTTTTATAATTTTTTCATTGGTAGCATTTACTTCTGCGTTACTAGTAGTATTTATACAAGATTTATTTAAGAGTGCTTTGATGCTCGTAGTAACATTTATAAGTGTTGGTGGTATTTTCTTTTTATTAAGCGCAGAATTTTTAGGAGTAATACAGATATTAATATATGCGGGTGGAATAGCAATTATAATTATTTTTGGTATTTTAATGACAAAGGATATGGCAACTGCAAACACATCGAATATATTTATGTTCATAAATGGTCAAATTTGCTTAATATTTTTTGTTTTACTTTCATATTTTCTAATCAATGAAAAATGGGTTTTGCTAGACCTTACAAGTACCTCATATGCGGAGCAGGCTAAAAATCTATTTTCAAATACTACAAATCATTTAGCTACTCTTCTTCTTAAAAATTGGGTAATTGCATTTGAGTTTAGTTCAGTTTTGTTGCTAGCAGTTATCATTGGTTCATTAGCAATAGTTAAGGATAAAAACGAATGAGTTTAGAGTCTGTATTAACATTATCAGCAGGTCTTTTTGCTATAGGCCTTTTTGGGGTATTAACCAAACGAAACCTCATTGCTGTTCTTATGTGTGTTGAATTGATGTTTAATGCAATTAATGTTGCTGCAGTTGGAATGTCTCGTTATATTGCGCCATCTATGTTTAGAATTGCGGGGTCTGAATTAAATAATGATCAGATTGATTTGATACTATCTGGCCACGTGATTTCGATTTTTTCTATAGCAATATCAGCAGCTGAAGTTTCTATGGCGTTGGCAATTATTATTCTTATTTATAGAACTAAAAATACTGTTGATATTTCAGATATTAATAAAATGAACGGTTAAGATATGTGGATAAAATATTTAGAAGCTGAAAACTTATTTGTTGCCGAAAGTTGGAAGGAACTTTTTGAAGGTGAGGGCTTGCCTGTAAGGTTACTTCCCAATTTAGGTTTAGAAAACTGGTCTGATTCTAGTGAATTTTCTATCATGGTCCCACGTGGGCGTGAGCATGTAGCTGATGAAATAGTTAGAAAATTATAATTATTGTGAAAGATGGATAAATGTTGGAAATAGAAATTATAATTTCTTTGATTTTTGTAACTCCTTTAATTGTTGCATTTATTAATACTTTATTAATTACCTTCGGTGAAAATACTGATGTAAGAATGGGATCTTATTTCTCGATTATTGGTATATTAATATCATTTATTTTTTCAATCTATATTTTTTCTCTAGCATATGGAGATGACTATTATAAAATTAGTGCTTCTTTCGAATGGTTTAGTATAGGGAAATTGCCCATTTTATTTGGATACTATGTGGATTTTGTTACAGCTTCGATGTTGTTAGTAGTAACAGGTGTGAGTTTACTTGTACAAGTTTATTCTCTCGGATATATGGAGGGCGATAAGGGGCTTATTCGATATTATACATACCTATCCTTATTTACTTCATCAATGCTAGGAGTAGTATTATCAATTAATATATTACAAATGTATTTTTTCTGGGAATTAGTTGGAGTTTGTTCTTATCTTTTAATAGGGTTCTGGTTTGATAGAAACTCAGCAAGGAATGCTGCTAAAAAAGCCTTTTTAATTACTAGAATAGGCGATGTTGGCTTTTTATTTGCAATACTTTTAATTTTTTCAAATGGTTTGTCTTTAATAGATAAAGGATTAAACCCATTAATTATACAAGATATTTTATTAATGACCGGTGATTTTAGCACTAACATAATACTGTTGATTTCTGTTGGTTTAATTGCTGGGGCAGTTGGTAAATCTGCTCAATTCCCGTTGCATACTTGGTTGCCAGATGCAATGGAAGGCCCAACACCTGTTAGCGCCTTAATTCATGCCGCTACCATGGTTGCAGCAGGTGTGTTTTTACTAGTTAGATTCTTTGATTTTATAAGTGCTAGTTCTGCATCTTTATTGATTATATCCATCATTGGATGCACTACTTCGTTATTAGGAGCATCTATAGCTTTGGTGATGAATGATATCAAGAAGGTTTTAGCTTACTCAACGATAAGTCAACTAGGATATATGTTTATGGCAATCGGTATTGGAGCTCCGGCAATTGCTATGTTTCATTTAGTTACACATGCATTTTTTAAGGCACTATTATTTTTAGGCGCTGGAAATGTCAGCCATGCAGTACATAGCTTTGAAATGGAAAAAATGGGTAATTTAAAGAGTAAAATGCCTGTAACCTATTATACTTTTATTTTAGGTTCTTTGAGTTTAGTAGGTATTTTCCCTCTTGCTGGGTTTTGGAGCAAAGACGAAATCATCAATACTGCGTACCATGGTGCAAATTTAGCTTCTACAATTGTTTTAATTGGTAGTTTGATTGGTGTAATAATGACAGCTTTTTATACCTTTAGAATGGTATTTCTTACTTTTAATGATCGTATTAAATCTTCAAAAAGTATAGAAATCGAAGAGTCTCCTAAAACCATGCTTGTACCTGTTATTATCTTGTCAATTTTTGCAGTAATAACCGGATTTCTTATAAATCCTCCAATAGATATATTCATGTTCGAAAAACATTGGTTTTTACATTATCAACATCATAAAATAATTAATATTAATTTGTTGATTGCAACAATTTCCACATTGTTAGCTATTTTAGGTATAACCGCAGCATGGATATTTTATAAAAATAGAAATCTTACCAATAGGTTATTTACAAATGCAAGTATAAGCCACATATTACATAAGAAATGGTTTTTCGATGATCTTTATGAATTTATAATAGTTAAACAAATATTTTATCGTTTTATAACTCGAATGATACAAATATTTGATGACGTAATTATTAATCGATTCTCTGATTTGGTTGGTAGTCTGGCTAAAAGCCTTGGCCGTCCAGTAGCTTTTTTCCAAAATGGTTCTGTTCAGTTCTACGGGTTAATTCTTACTATATTTTATGGTTTAGTTGTTACTTTAGGGGTGTTGTATCTTTATGTTGTTTCATAAAAATAGAAGGTATATAAATACATGTTAACTATATTGATTTTCATACCAATATTGGGCGCTTTGATTATTCCTTTGATAAGAAATAATTCAAATTATATTAAATTCTGGGCTTTGATAATTACAGGCCTTGAATTGCTCATTTCAGTTTTCATGTTGATTAATTTTGACTTATCTAAAAATGGGTATCAATTTGTAGAAAGCTATGAATGGATTCCTTCACTTGGTATCTCTTATCATCTTGGGGTAGATGGATTAAGCTTGCCATTAGTTTTTTTGACAACTTTATTATTTGTTTGTGCTATTTCAATTTCAATTCCTATTAAAACACGTGTTGCAGAATACTTTTTCTGGTTTTTAGTTTTAGAAACTTCAGTATTAGGTGTTTTTGTTTCGTTGGATCTTGTCCTTTTCTTTATATTTTGGGAACTAGAACTTATTCCAATGTATTTTATAATTTCTGTTTGGGGTTCAGGTAATAAAGAATACTCTGCAATGAAATTTGTGATATATACATTATTGGGATCGGCTTTTATGTTGGTTGGTTTATTGATAACAGGGTTATCGGTAGGCAATTTTAATATAGAACAACTTTCAACTATAACATTGACTGACGATAATTTCTTAGTATCCCCAGTTTATGTATTCATAATGTTTTTTGTTGCTTTTGCAATAAAGTTACCTTCATGGCCCCTTCATTCTTGGCTTCCTGATGCTCATACAGATGCACCAACAGCAGGGAGTGTGATACTTGCTGGGGTTTTAATTAAAATGGGTGGTTACGGGATTATAAGAATTTGTGTGCAAATATTTCAACAAGAAGCAAAAGATTTATCGTTGTTATTGGTGTTTTTGGGGGCCTTTAGTTTAGTTTACGGCGCTATTATTACTTTTAGACAAACAGATATAAAAAAACTTATTGCATTCAGTAGTGTAAGCCACATGGGTATAGTGTTATTGGGAATTAGTGCATACAAATCTGATAATGTAGAAGTTGCATCATTTGGATTAGAAGGCGCTGCGTTACAAATGTTCACTCACGGAACAATAACCGGTTTGTTATTTCTTTCAATAGGTTTGATATATGATCGACTTCACACAAGAGAAATAAAACAATTACAAGGTCTTGTTTATCAGGCACCAATAATAAGCTTATTTTTTGTAATAGCATCTATGGCCTCATTGGGATTACCTGGGTTAAGTGGATTTGTTGCAGAAGTAACTGTTTTTATGGCAGCCTTTGCAGTCTGGAATTGGTTTACCGTGATTAGCGTTTTTTCGATAGTCCTCACAGCAGGATATATGTTGTGGCTAGTTCAAAGAGTAATTTTTGGAGATAATAATGGAACAGAAAAGAATTTACCCAAACTTTCATCATATGAATATGTTCCTGCTTTATTACTTGTTATTTCAATCATAGCAATAGGTGTATATCCTAATATTATTTTTGAATATTTTGAGCAAGGTGTTATTGCTTTTGTGAATAATACAATAGGAGTTTAAATTAATGGATGTAGCAGATTTAATATACCTAGGAAGTGAATTAATTGTTGCAATAACTGCTACTTTGATGCTTCTGATGGGCATTTTTTCTGGAAGATATGTGCTTGCTAAAATCATTTCATTGTTTGGTATACTAAGTGGCTTAATTTATGCCATTGGACTATGGTTTATTCCTTCGACTTATGTTTTTTATAATACAATACATGCAAACCAATTCAGTGTATTTTTTAAAGTACTTGTTTTGGCAACTTTGTTTTTGATTATTTTAGGTTCTTACGAGTATTCTAAGTATTTTGGAAAACTTAAAGTAGAATATATTAGTTTAATGATGTATTCAGCAGTAGGCATGATGCTCCTGCCTGCAACTAACGATTTTATTACAGCATATATAAGTCTTGAATTAATTTCACTTCCATTGGTTGCAGTAATTGCAATGACTAAAGAAGAAAATTCTATTGAAGCAAGTTTAAAATTTTTAATAATTAGTGCTATAAGTTCTGCATTTTTATTGTATGGAATAGTCCTCCTATACGGATTTAGTGGCTCAACTAATTTTGATGTTATTGCACATATTTTGTCAGGAAGAAGTGTTGATTCCAATGTTTCAATTGTATTAATAGCTATTTTATTTATTATAGGCGGTGTGGGATTCAAGGTAGGGATTGTTCCATTTTATATGTGGATTCCTGATGTATATCAAGGAGCACCAACTCCAGTTGTTACATTTTTGTCTATAGCTAGTAAGTCTGCAGGATTTGCTTTGCTACTAAAAGTTTTTATCATTGCTTATGGATATCTAGATTGGACTTATGGTATCGCAATTATTGCAGCTCTC
>VFGE01000014.1 GCA_009392515.1 SAR202 cluster bacterium
ATCTTAAAGATTATGATTTAAAACAATTAGAACAAATGGTTATTGATACTAATTACCCATGCATGATTTATGTGAATAAATTAACTAGTACTATTAGATTTTATAAAATTAGTAGCAGAATTAATATTGAACACATCGAAACTAATTTTGATCCAAAACTATTTATAAGATGTGAGGGTTGGGTTTTATATGAAGGAGTCTTTAAAAATTGTTTTCATGATCAATTGGAGCAAAAAGTGGTCTATTTCCACGATTTAGATGAAGAAATTGAGGATAATACTACACAGGTATTATTTTTAGTAAAACCATTTCCATTAGATTTATTTGAAGAAATTGTTGATTTAGGTTTGAAGCTTCCTCCCAAATCAACCTATTTTCATCCTAAAGTGCCAACAGGTTTTGTCTATAATTCTTTGAAAGAAAACATTTAAGATATATTTAAACTAACACCCTTAACACTAACTATATTTTTGATCTTTCTCATCGATTCAATCACTTCTGTATTTGGTGCATCATCTATTCCAACTATCATTATTGCTGTATCTCTTGGTGCATTTCTCCCTACGGTCATAAAAGCAATATTTATATCGTATTCTCCTGCCACAGTACCCACTTTTCCAATTGTTCCTGGGCGATCAAGGTTTTCAATAAATAGCAGGTAGGGAGTATAAGGGGTAAAATCAAGTGATTTGTCATTAACCTTAACTATATGTGTTTCGTTTTCAATATTTACACCTGATATGGAAAATTGACCTGTTTCTGTAGTAAGTTCTAGTGACAAAACAGAACTGAATAAATCCGAAGAAGGATTCTTCTCTTCAATAATATGTAAACCACGATTTTGCGCAATAAATGGCGCACTAATAATGTTTACTTTCTCATCAGAGGATGCATTTAATAACCCAACAAGTACAGAAGATTTTAATGTATTAGTATCGTATTGAGATAAATCTCCGTTATATATAATTTTTAGAGATTTAAACTGGCCTTCGGATAGTTGTGTAATAATCTCACCTAAAATTTCAGCAGTTTTAAAGTATGGGGTTAAAACTTTTTGAGCTTCATCTGGAAGAAATGGAAGATTTACTGTCGATTTTGCAAATTTACCATCAAGTACATCTAGAACCTCTTGAACTACCTCTAAAGCAACTTCTACTTGAGCCTCACTTGTAGAAGCTCCTAAATGCGGAGTTGAAACTAAATTAGGTAAATCTACTAATTTTTGATTTTGCGTAGGTTCATCCACGAAAACATCAACAGCTGCACCTGAAATTATATTATTTGCTAAAGCTTCATACAATGCATCTTCATCAATCAATCCTCCACGAGCTGCATTAATTATTTGCGTTGTTGGTTTCATTTTTTTTAGTTCATTCAGACCAATTAAACCTTTGGTAGATTCAAGGAGTGGTATATGAAGTGTTATAAAGTCAGAGTTTTTGTATATCTCCTCTAACTCAACAAGATTTACCGATAAGCTATTTGCAAGTTCATTTGAAATGTACGGGTCATAGCCAAGAATTTTCATACCAAATGCGTTAGCTCTCTTAACAACTTCTACACCTACTTTACCTAAACCAATAACACCGAGGGTTTTATCTTGTATTTGGGCACCCATAAATGAGCTTCGATTCCATTTACCTTCTTTCATAGTTTGATTAGCTTCAGGAATTCTTCTTGAAAGACTGAGCATTAAGGCGAAAGCATGCTCTGCAGCAGCAATAGTATTTCCAGTAGGAGAATTAACAACAGCGATCCCTTTACTAGTCGCAGATTGTATATCTATATTATCAACACCTACTCCTGCTCTTCCAATAACTTTAAGATTTGAGCCTGCGTCAATAATAGCTTTTGTAACTTTCGTTTCGCTTCTTACTATTAATGCATCATATGCGGGAATTTTTTTAATTAAATCTTCTTCGTTCAAACCGGTTATGATATCGGTATCGCTAACTTTATTAAGAATTTCAATACCTTTGTCATTGATACGATCTGAAATTAAAATTTTAGGTTTCATTTTATTACCTGAATTTATCGCCCCAGCTCTTTTTTAAGAGCATCTATCACTTCATCTATTTCTTTTTCAGGGACAAATCCTAAATGGCCAATTCTGAACATTGTGCCTTCTAAATATGCTTGCCCACCAGCTAATACAATGTTGTATTTTGTTCGTAGATTAGAAAGTAACTCTCCACAGTTTATTCCATCAGGAGCTTTTACAGCTGTTACAGTATTTGATGCATATTTTTCATCAGCGAACAGTTCTAAGCCAATCGATTTTACTGCCTCACGAGTTTTGGTTGCAATTGTTTGATGTCGTTCATATACAGCACCAAGTCCTTCATTCAAAATCATTGTTAGAGATTTATCCATTGCATACATAACTGAAATGGCTGGTGTCCAAGGGTTTTGACCTCTCTGCAGATACTGTTCAGCTTTTTCCCAGTCAAAGTAAAAACGTGGGGTGGTTGCTTTTGATTGTGCTTCCCAAGCCTCTTTACTTACACTAATAAATGCAAGTCCTGGTTGAGCCATCCAGCCTTTTTGAGAACCACTTGCTACAACATCTAAATCCCAGCTATCTACAGGACATGGAATAGAACCCATACCACTAACACTATCAACTAGAAGAAGTTTATCAAATTCTCCTTTAACCACTTGTGCGATACTTTGGAGATCATTGGTTATTCCAGTAGAAGTTTCATTATGGGTAACAATTACAGTGCTTATTTTCGGGTTGGAGTTTAATTCTTTGCGAATTTGTTCTGGATCTACAGCTTTTCCTGCCTCAATTTTTAGATCTGTAACGTCTGCTCCATACATATGGGCAATTTGTGAAAAACGATCACCAAAGACCCCTACACTTATTGAGAGTACTGAATCATTTGGAGAAATTGTATTAACTACAGCTGATTCGAGGGCTCCTGTGCCTGAAGAAGTGAGTATGTACAAGTCATTTGAAGTTTGAAAAACTTCTTTTATTTTTGAAGTTACACTTTCTATTAATGATTTAAATTCAGGCCCTCGATGGTTAATCATTTGCGCTGCTGAAGCTTGTAATATATCCTCAGGTACCGGTGTAGGACCAGGCGTTCGTAGATTAAAATCCAATTTTATCTCCTCGTCTAATTGTGAATTAATTCACATTATATCAATACATAGATTAAAACTAAAGACATTTTAGTATAAGAAATGACGATAAGTAACCACTTATGTTACGCATTCTGGCTAACTTGAAAGAATTTTTGTTTGCCAATTTTAAATATATCACCATCTTTTAGGAAGTTCATTTCTGCATCTTCAGTGAGTTTAACACCATTTAATTCGATAGCACCTTGATTAATTAGTCTCTTTGCTTCACTGTTACTTTTGGCCATAGAGGTTTTTACTAGTATGTTGCTTAATTTACTATTAATCATTTCATTTAAATCATGATTTTCTAAATTTTCAGGTATTTCATTCCCCTGTACTACCATTTTGAAATTTAATTCTGAATCAATTGCATCTTGGATTGTGTAGAATTGTGTAACAATATCTTTTGCTAATTCTTTTTTAAAAATCATGGGGTTCTCATTACCAAGCGACATAGCCTTTTTCATTTCTTCAATTTCATTGTTGTTAAAATTACTTAAAACCTCTAAGTAATTTATAATTAAACTATCTGGTATTGACATTACTTTGCCATAAATATCTTCTGGTTTATCAGTAATACCAATATAGTTATTGAGGCTTTTACTCATTTTATTTATACCATCTGTACCCACTAAAAGAGGAACCATAAGACATTGTTGCGGTTTCATTCCATTCATAGATTGTAATTCACGACCCACTAATAAATTGAATTTTTGGTCTGTTCCTCCGAATTCAACGTCAGAATTTATTGCAACAGAATCATATGCCTGCAATAAGGGGTATAAAAATTCAGTTATTGCGATTGGTTTACCTTGTTTATATCTTTTATTAAAATCTTCTCTGGCTAAAAATTGTGCAACAGTAAATTTGCTTGTAAGTTCTATGACGTTTTCTAACTTAAAATCCCCATACCATTCACTTTGATAAACAACTTCAGTTTGGTCAATATCAACAATTTTAAAAAACTGTTCTAGATAAGTTTTTGCATTACTTTCAACTTCTTCTTGCGTGAGCATTTTTCTCGTTGCAGAAACTCCAGTGGGATCTCCGATTCTTGCAGTCCAATCACCTATAATTAAAATACACTTATGACCAATATCTTGTAACTGTCGTAACTTTTTTAAACCTACAGCATGACCAAGATGTATATCAGAGCTACTCGGATCAAATCCCATTTTTAAGCGAAGTGGTTTATTTTCTTTTAATAGATTGATAAATTCTGATTCAATTATGATTTCTTCGACACCTCTTTTGGTTATTGTGTCAATTGTATTTTGGTCTATCAAAGTTAATTTTTCCCCTTGAAAAGTTGTATTATTTGGTTAATATCATCGGTTATTTGTTTTTGTAATTCAACAGTATTATCGAAAGACTCTTCTTGTCTAATCCATTTAACAAAATTTATTTCAATATCTTTTCCGTATAAATTTTCATTAAAATCTATTATAAAAGATTCAATAGATTTTTCTTCATTTTTAAATGTGGGGTTATAACCAATACTAGTAGCCCCAATAAATTCTCTTCCATTTAGCTTAATTTTTGTCGCATAAATACCATTTGCAGGTATTATAGTTTTCACCGAAGACATATCTAAATTTGCTGTTGGATAACCTAGAATAGGATTACCAATTCCCTTACCCTTTATGACAGTTCCTGAAATGGAATAATTTCTTCCTAAATATTGTGTAGATAGATCCATATTCCCTTCGGAGATTGCTTGTCTTGTTAAGCTGCTACTTACCCGCTTACTATTAAAATTTAATTGGTCAATATTAAATACTTCATAATCGAGTTCGTTACCTAACTCTTTTAACTTATCTGGAGTTCCTAGTCTTTTGAATCCTATTGCTGTATCAGGTCCTAGTACTAATCCTTTTAAATTTGCAGAATTGATTATTGTCTTAATAAATTGTTCATATGTTAATTCAGATATAGATTTGGTAAACTGTATAGGAATAACAAAGTCTATACCAATATTTTCAATAAAAGCTTTCTTTTCATCTACGGAAGTAATTAAAGGAATTGTTATAGATGGATCAAAAAGTTTTCTAGGATGATCTGTAAAGGTAATAATTCCAGATTTACAGGAATTATTTTTGGCTATTTTGCATACTTGATTAAGTAAATGTTGGTGTCCTAAATGAATTCCATCAAACATTCCAATTGAAAAAATTGTATTTTGATGGATGTTGTAAGAGTCCAATTGAGTTCTTAGTTCGTCCATATCACCAAATTATTCACATGAAAACAATAAATAATTATTTTATATTTTTGTATGCTTCTTCAAGTAATACTTCAGTTTCTTCCCAGCCAATACATGCATCGGTAATCGAAACCCCATAAGCTAGATTTGAAGGATTAGATTCATCCAGTTTTTGATTTCCTGGATTAATATTACTTTCTAGCATAAGACCAATAATATGATTGTTCCCTGAAATTCGTTGTTCAACGACATTTCTGAATACTCCAGGTTGTTTGGTATGGTCTTTAAAAGAATTAGCATGTGAGCAGTCGATAATAATGCTCGTATTTGCTCCAGAATCTTTAAGTTTATTTACTGCATCAGACACTGATTGTTTATCATAGTTTGGTTTGTCGCTGCCACCTCTAAGTATAAGATGAGTATCTTGATTACCTCTTGTAGTGACAATTGAAGCTTTACCAGACCGATCCACACCTAGAAATCCATGCTTTGAATTTGATGAAATTATTCCATCTACAGCTAATTGAACACTTCCACCAGTTCCATTTTTGAAACCTATTGGCATACTAAGGCCACTTGCAAGTTGGCGATGGGTTTGACTTTCTGAAGTTCTTGCGCCAATTGCACCCCAGGAAATAAGATCACCAAAATATTGAGGTGTTATAGGATCTAGAAATTCTGTACCAGACCATAGTCCAAGATTAGCAACATCAAGAAGAAATTTTCTAGCTTTTTTTAACCCCGTGACCATATCAAAAGAACCGTTCAAATCAGGGTCATATACTAGACCCTTCCAACCTACAGTTGTTCTGGGTTTTTCAAAATACACTCTCATTAATACTAAAAGTTTATCTTTATATTTTTCTACTAATGGCTTTAGTTTTCTGGCATAATCTAAACCTGCATCGGTATCATGTATTGAGCAAGGACCTGCTATAATAACAAACCTATCATCTTTTCCGGTAAGCACATCATGTATTTCATTTCTCCCGGTTGTTATAAAATTACTAAGTTCATTAGATATAGGAAATTCTTCTATAAGTTCTGTAGGTGTTGGCAAGGGTTGTGTTTGTATGACATTAGCATCATATAAATCTGGATTATCTTGTTTTGTCTTATTCATATTTCCTCAAGCAAGTCAATTTAATATTTTATCTGAGGCGCACATTATGTACCTTTTTTAGTATTTGGTCAATTAATGACTCTTTATATTTAATTTATATCTGATCCACGGTTTCGTAAATTAATTGCATCTTTCAAATAAATATTATTAATTTCAGATTGTTTTTTATTTGTGTTGACAAGAAGCAATACACGAATACATCTCGATATATCGTTAGGTACTTCCATTTCGTGGGTATTAAACAAAGCAACTTCAGTCCATCCTAAAGATCTTCTTGCCGCAACTGCTGGATATTCAGCATTTAGATCCTTTGTTGTAGTGAAAAAAGCTGCAGCGATATCATCCACATTCAGATCATTTTCATTAACAATAGATTCTAAAAGTTTTTTGGTCGCGTCTATTATTGATTCTCTGTCGTTATTATCTGAAGTTGTAGCTCCTCTAATTCCGCGACATGCTATCTGAGACATGAATTTTTCTCCTTTTTATTGAAGTCCTTTTAAGAAGTTCGTAGCATTTTTCACTACAGTACTTTTGTCTGAATTTGATATGATATTTACTAAAGCACTACCAATTATTCCAGCATCGGCGTGTTTATTTACTTCAGATAATTGGTTTTTTGTTGAAATCCCAAAACCTAAAGCTACAGGTACAGTACTATGTAGTTTAACTTCGTTTACTAAATCAATACCTTCTGTACTTAATGTGTTTCTAGCTCCAGTTATACCAGCTACACTTACACAATATAAAAAGCCTGATCCTTTTTCACATATTTCTTTAATTCTACTTGTAGATGTTGTTGGTGCTATAAGATATATAAGATTGATATCACTAGCAGAACATTTTTCTGATAAAATTAGTGATTCTTCTAATGGTAAATCTGGAACAATAATTCCATCTACCCCACATAATTTTGCTTTAGATATAAATTCATCTAGCCCATATTGTAAGATTGGATTATAGTACCCCATTAATACAATAGGATTATTTTCATTTTTATTACGGATCATTGAACAAACGTCAAAACATGTATCAATATTGACACCTTTTTCTAGAGCTTTTTGGCTAGATTGTTGAATGGTCACACCGTCAGCTAAAGGGTCGCTAAATGGAATACCCAATTCAATGATATCGGCTCCAGAATTGAATAGTTCCAAAGCTAATTCTGCTGTTGTTTTATTATCGGGAATACCAGTTGTTAAATATAGTATAATCCCTTTTTTATTATTCAATTGTAAATTTTCAAAAGTTTTTTTTATTCTGTTTGTCATTTATTTGATGTATTATATTCCGTAGATAAAAAATTGAGAAAGTTAATGTTAGCATTTACTAGTTATAGTGACAATAGCAATTAGATCGGATAAATATAATGAGTATAGAAGTTACTGATAATGCCAAAATGGAATTATTGAAAACATTAGAAAGATTAAGTTTGGAAGATGGTCAATATTTGAGATTAACAACTCCACCTTCATGGACAGGACCAGGAGACTTTGGAATAGTTTTGGATACAGAGCAAGATTTCGATACTAAAATAGAATTTAACGAACAAGTTGTGTTATTGATTAATGAACAATTATTGTCACAATATGAGAAAGTTATTTTTGATTTTAAAGAGACCCCAGAGGGTCTAAGTTTTGCCTTAGATATATATTAACAAAGAGATAAATGGATTTAAGTAAATATATTAGAGATGTTCCAGATTTTCCTATTGAAGGTATAATTTTTAAAGATATTACTCCTTTGTTATCAGATGCGGATGCATTTCAAGAAACTATCAATAAAATCATCAATAATTATAATTTTGATGAAATAGATGTAGTTGCAGGTGTAGAATCAAGAGGATTCTTGTTAGCAGCTCCAATAGCTGATCGCATGAAAAAACCCCTGGTTTTATTTAGAAAAAGTGGAAAGCTTCCTTATAAAACCAAGTCGGCAAGTTATGATTTAGAATATGGAAGTAGTACTATCGAGGTACATGAAGATTCGATTAAAGCCAATGACAGAATATTATTAATTGATGATTTAATAGCTACAGGTGGGACTTTAGGAGCATGTTTAGATTTGGTGGATCAGTTTAGCGCTAAAGTTAAGGGAATAGCAGTAATAATTGAATTAAGTTTTTTAGATGGCAGAGATTTGCTCAAAAGCGTAGATATTTTTTCAATTATTAAGTACTAGTAATTGTTCTGACTTTCACAATATTGACTTTGATATAAGTTGTTTTTACAATCCTTTTAAGTTGTTATTAGAAATCCATAATCCTTTCGGATTTAGTATATGAGGAGGTTATCCAATGGGTACAACACAACAAATGGCAAGATTTATTACTGAAGCTAAATTTTCTGACATTCCAGAGCCTGCGATTTATGCTGCAAAACTTTGTATTTTAGATTCTATAGCATGCGCAATTTACGGAACTACAAGACCCTTAGGTAAGATTATTACTGAATTAGTTGATGAAATGGGCGGTAATCCACAATCTAGAGTACTTGGTACTTCAATCAAAACTAATGCGGCAAATGCTGCATTAGCAAATGGGACTTTAGGCCATTCTGAAGACTTTGATGATATGGGATCAGGAGGCCACCAAGCCGTAGTTTTGATGCCTGTAGCTCTTGCTTTGGCAGAAGAATTGAGTTTAAGCGGCAAAGATGTGTTGACTTCATACTTAGTTGGTTTTGATATATTTGCAAATGTTGCTTTAAATATGGGCCCAGATCATTATGCTAAAGGATGGCATTCAACATCAAGTGTAGGTACTTTGGGCTCGACTGCTGTTGCAGCAAAAGCATTAGGTTTAGACGAGATGCAAACAAGAATGGCTATAGGGTTAGGCGCTACACAAGCTTCTGGTTTGCGAGGAAATTTTGGGACAATGACTAAACCATTTCATCCAGGTAGAGCATCACAAAGTGGAATAATCGCTGCAAAAATGGCAGGAAAAGGATATGAAGCCAACCCAAATATAATGGAAGATAGATTTGGATATGCTGCATGTTTAGGTGAACAAATGGTTCAATTAGGAAACATGACCAGACATTTGGGCTATCCTTGGGCAATAATGGGCACAGGTAAAGAAGTAGCTAATGGAATTGATATAAAAATATGGCCTTGCTGTGGTGGAACACACGGTTCGAATACCGCTATCATAGAATTACTCAATAATCATTCATTTAGTTCTGAAGATGTTGAATCGGTTGATATTATTACTACTGACAATCCTTCATGTATGGCACCAAATCTGCGCTGGCCAAAAAGTGGTTTACAAGGTAAGTTTTCTACTTGGTATACTGTTGCATCCCTTATTGTTGATAAAGGAAGATTAGACTTAGAAAGTTTTACTGATGACTCAGCAAACAGACCCGAATTACAATCAATGTTGGAAAGGGTAAATATAACACAAGAAGAAACAATAGCTGACCGACCTAATCGTGCGATTGGTGGCGAATCTTGGTGGGATGTCACGGTAAATCTCAAAAATGGAAGTCAACTAAATACAAGAGTTCCAGGACATGGTGATACATATGGTCCGTATACTAATATTCAAGTAATTGATAAATTTCAGGCTTTGGCTGGTACTGTAATTTCGCCAAGTCAAGTGGACACACTTTTGAATTTGGTTATGGACTTAGAAAATCAATCAGATGTTGTGCAGATTATGGATGCAGCAACTTTGGGGTTAGCTGTTAAGGCTTAAATTTATAAAAAGAAGCCCCTTTTGTTAAATAGGGGCTTCTTTTTATTGAAAGAAATAATTATGTACGAAATTGTTATCCGTAACGGATATATTTATGACGGATTAGGGTCTAATCCCTATGTTGCTGATATTGCTATTTCAAATGGTATTATTGTAGCAATTGGGAGGATTGAAGAAGAAGCATTGAGTGTTATAGATGCTTCTGGTTTTTCCGTATCTCCAGGTTTTATAGATTTACATACTCATAGTGATTTATCTTTTTTAATAGACCCCTTGGCAGATAGCAAATTGAGACAAGGATGTACTTTTGAACTTATTGGGAATTGTGGCCGTAGTGATGGAGGTCCTCTATTTGGTGAAGGATTTGATCTTACAAATGAGAGACTTGAAACACTAAATTTCACTCCAAAATTTAGTTTATCTGGAAACTATGGTGATTATCTTAATATACTTGAAGAAAATGGTACGTTAATTAATATAGCAGGCCAAATTGGACATGGCACTTTGAGAACAAGTGTTATAGGCTCGGGAGATATTAACCCAACACTTGAAGAATTAGATAATATGATATCACTGCTAGATGAGTGTTTAGATCAAGGTGCTTTGGGCTTTTCTACAGGCCTTTATTACGCTCCAGGAAATTATTCACGTACAGAAGAAATAATAAAATTATGTAATGTCGCTTCAAAAAAAAATAAGCTATATTCAACTCATATGAGGGATGAAAGCGATTATTCTATAGGTCTCCGTGGTGCGTTAGAAGAAACTATGAGTATAGCCCAAATATCTGGAGTTAAAACACAAGTATCTCATTTGAAATGTATTGGCCCTGTAACTTGGGGTCAAGCAGACACTCTTTTATCAAGAATTGATGAGATGAGACGAGATGGATATGATGTGATTGCTGATCAATACCCATATACGGGTAGCAGCACTATGTTGGCTGGAGCTGTTTTCCCCAGATGGGTACAGGCAGGAGGGAGATCAGAAGCTCTTCAAAGAATAGAAGATCCGAATTTGTACGATAGATTGAAAAAAGATATATCTAGGAATTTCTATAGAAGAGGTGGAGCTGCTGCTATTAGTATTGCACAATGCCCAGATAACCGAGAATTTGATGGATTAAATTTAGAAGAAATATCAGATGTCATGAATTGTGATCCAGAAGATGCTGCAATCACTCTCTACAGAGGTGGAACCGTTCACGTTATAGCTCACTCTTTAAAACAAGATGATGTAGATAAAATTGCATGTCATCCTTATGTATGTGTTGGAAGCGATGGGAGCTCTATTCGTACGGAAGGTGCTTTATCTGTTGGGTCACCTCATCCAAGAAGTTATGGAACATTCCCAAGATTTATCAAGCAATATGTTAGAGAGAAAAAAATGTTATCAATGCAGGAAGCTATTCGTAAAATGACATCATTGCCTGCAAGTAGACTTGATTTAAAAAGACGTGGTTCTTTGCAAGTTAATAATTGGGCTGATATAGTAATTTTTGATTCAGAAAGTATAGATGATAAATCAACATTTGCTAATCCACATCAATATTCTGTTGGCATTAAATCTGTTTTGGTAAATGGGTGTTTGGCTTACAACGAAAATATAGTAAACACTGAACATCATGGTAAAATTATAAGAGATAATAATGATTAATATAGGTATTAATTAATGAGTCTATCATTTGAAATTGGAGATGAATATAGTCCTAGAGGCCACGCAATTATTTACTACACATCAGGAAGTAAATATTTTATGGCGTATATAGTTATTATTCCAATATCTTTTGATTTTACCAAATTTATGCCTCCAGTAATTTCTTCTCAAATCAATGCAGAAGATATGGCGGGATTTTCTGCTTTTGCACTACCTCCGGTTCCTGAAGAAATACCAGATGGATATGATTTCATAAAAGATTTAGCTACCAGTAGAAATGATGATTTAATTTATGGAGGAACATTTAATGAATCTAATTTAATTGAGTCTGCTCAATCTGTAAACAATCAGGTAGAAAATTATTCTGAACTATATAAAAATTCACAAAACTCTAATCATAAACCTATATCTGAAAGTTCAGATGATTTAAATGTTCAAAATGTTATGTTGTCGTTGATGTCTGAGAAAGACAAATTGGGAGAAATATCAAAATTGATAGGCAAATTACAGTTTGCGGTAGAAGGAAAAGATTTAGACCAAGTTCAAGAAACAGAAGTGGAAATTAAAAATATTTCTTCTTTTTTTACTGAAGAGTACAAAATAGGAGCTATTTTGCAACTTGTCAAAAATAACTCATTAAATTCAAATAAACTTATTCAACTTTATATAGAGAGATGTTATAAACTTGCAGATAATGATGCAGATGCGGTAAGTCTACTTGATAGAGAAATAGACGAGATAAATTAACTTCTCATAGATTCATATGATTTAGCAAAACTAATAATTCTTCTTCCTTGATTTGTTGTACTTTGTTTTGCTAATTTACCTGCTTTTTTATAATATTTTGTAGCATCTTTGTTTTGCCCCCTATGGTCTAGGAAGGTACCTATCGAAAGAGCTGCAAATGCTGCTTGGTCTAGAGCCCAGGGAGTGAATGTAGATTCCCCCAGTTCAATAATTTGTGTATATGCTTTTTCTACCAAATTAATTGATCTTGATTTTTTTCTTATTATTTGAGCAAGATTAACCGCTGCTTTTGTTCCTAATTCTTTAGCAATAATATTATCTAATGACTTAGATAGATCGATTGCTTTACGGTATGAAATACGCGCCTTATCAATTTGATCTGTAGATTCAAATTTTTGTCCTTCAAATATACATTTATGAATATCAGAGGTACTAGATAATATTATATTATGGTCATGGATCTGTTGAAAAATTTTCTCTTTTTCAACAGAATTGTTTTTTGATTCATACCAACTTAGTAGGCTTTGACAACCTTGAATGCTTGTTTGTATCCCAGATATAGTTTTAGAAGAAATTCCATATTGAATACTTTTTTTCATCAGGGTTTCAAAACGATTATAATTTTCGAGCCTTCCCTCATAGTTTGCAATATTAAAATAAGCTCGAGAAGCGATATAGAGTCCCTCAGGATTATTGGAGAGAATACCTATTTTGGCTGCTCTATTGTGCATATGAATACTAGATGTGAAATTATTTTCCTGGTTATACCAAAGTCCTAATTCAAAGCATGCCATTGAGCTAAACATGACCCCCAATGAGCTTTTAGATTTAAGTCCATAGTGTATGGAATTCATATAATGTTTTTTGTAATCTGAGTATTTTTGTATAGAGGATTCAAGATTTCCAATATTAAAAAAAGCACAAGATAAAAAACCTAAGTCTTCAGAACTATTTTTTTGTGGGATTAATCTAGAGGCTTCTTTAAACGCTTCAAGAGAATCTGTGAATCGTTGTAAAAGTTTTAGCGAATTTCCTTTTTCTATTATTGCACGAAGATTTTTCGGGTGTGTTGAAAGCTGTAAAGAGGCTATTTCTAAATCCTCACTTGGATTATTCAGACCTGAAAATGAAGGACCTATCGATGAAAAAATTGCTTTATTTAATAATTTATTTACTGACATTAGTATAATTTTCTTTTGATTAACATATACTGTCAATCTTTTCATCGATTAATTAATATAATATTGATATATTGTCATAGTTGATTAATATTTTAATTTGAGCAAATTTCAGGAGGGTATATATGTCAAACGAAGGAAGTTTGAACCCTGAGTCTGTTTTATCGCAACTGAAATCCAACAATATTACACATGTTGTATGGCTTCCTGATAGTGAGACTAATTGGCTTTATTTGTTAATGAAAAACGAACCTACAATTGAATTGGTACCAGTGAGTAGAGAAGGGCAGGCTTTTTCAGTAGCTGCAGGATTATCTACTGGTGGTAAGAAGCCAGTTATATTGATACAAAATACAGGTTTATTAGAGTCAGGTGACTCTTTAAGAGGTTGGGGAATAGGACTCAAAACTCCTGTTGTAATGCTTATTGGTTACCGAGGCTGGACAAGGCATGGTAAGAATGCTTTTCATGATGTAGCAAAATTTACGGAACCCTTTCTTATTGCAATGGGTATAAATTACTATTTAGTAGAGAATGATGGAGATATAGATAGAATCACCTACGCCTTTGAAGAGGCCGATGAAAATAAAAAACCTGTTGCAGTATTAGTTGGTGATGAATATTCTAGTTGGAATTAATACATTATTTATAAGTATTAGGTAGGAAAAAGATGATTGATACGTTAGAAATGTTAAAAATATTCAAAAATTATCGAGGTAACAGTGTTGTAATACCAGGTAGAGGTGGTAAACATTGGGTTACACTAACAGATAATCCTTCAAGAGATATTCCTTTAGGAGATCCAGCAATGGGTGGTCATGCATCATATGCTTTTGGTTTGGCATTAGCAATTCCAGATGAAACAGTTGTTTTATTTGATTCTGAGGGTGACTTGTTAATGAATACTGGAGCACTTGCAACAATTGCAGACCTTGCACCTAAAAACTTCTATCATTTTCTTTTAGACAATGAATGTTATGCCACAACTGGTGGTCAGCCTGTACCTAATGCTCAAAAAGTTGACTATACTGGCTTAGCTCAAAGTATGGGGTACGGTTCAACTTATTTTATAGATAATTTAGAAGATTTTGATCAAAAAATTTCTGAAATATTGAGTCAAGATGGACCAGTATTTATACACCTAAAAATTAATCCTGAAATTGAAAACGTTCCTATTAATCAACGCGTCAGATGGCAAAACCGATCTTGGGATCAAGTTTTGAATGACGTTAAGTCAGAGTTATCAGTTAAGTAGAATTATAACAATGGTAAAACAGTTATATCACATAGATTCATATCTGAAAGACTTCGAGGCGGTAATAGAAAATGTTCTTCCGGAAGGTATAGTACTAGATCAAACCGCATTTTATCCTGGCGGAGGAGGCCAACCCTGTGATTATGGCGTATTAATTTCTAATGAAAAAGAATATAAAGTCGATAAAGTGCAATATGCCGAAGGAACTATTGTACACAAAGTTTTATCAGAGGGGTTGAAAATAGGCGATACTATTAATGCGACTATTGATTGGGACAGGAGATACAAACTTATGAGAACACACACAGCGCTTCATATTTTATGTGGAGTCGTCTGGCGTGATTTTGGCGCATTAGTTACTGGTGGGAATATGGAACCACTAAAAGCTAGAATGGATTTTGAATTAGAAAGTATGAGTACTGATTTTGCAGAAAGAGTTGAAGAAAAAATCAATGAAGAAGTAGCAAATGATCACAAAATAGATATCAATATACTTCCTAGGGAAGAAGCGTTAAAAATACCTGATTTGATAAGAACCAAAATTGATTTATTGCCAAAACACATATCTGAATTGAGGATAGTTGATATAAAATCTTTGGATCTGCAGGCTGATGGTGGCACACATGTTATTAGTACCAAGGAAGTAGGCCACATATCTGTTGTCGGTCATGAGAGTAAAGGGAAAATAAATAAACGTTTAAGAATTCAAATAGAAGATTAGTTTGTTAGATAACTTTAGTATAGAATATAGAATTCGTTTTTATTTGATCGTTGGGGTTTTCGCTGTTTCGACCGCAGCAATTTTGATTAAATTAGCATCTGAAGCCCACCCATTAGCGATAGCGTTTTATAGAATGTTTATTAGTGTAATAGTATTTTTACTGATAGCTTGTATATACCGTATTCAGCGACCACAGCATATCAATGTATTCACTGTAAAAAATAACCAAGTTATAAGAATATTAATTAGTAGTTTGGGACTAGCAATGCATTTTTGGTTTTGGGTTTGGTCATTAAGCTTTACTTCAGTTGCAAGCTCTGTTCTTTTGGTTACTACAAACCCTTTTATAGTGCTCTTATTTTCTTGGATTATATGGTCACATCCTATTCGTTTAAAAATGATAACTGGAATGTTTATTGGTTTGATTGGAGGAGCCATAATTATATTAGGAGATTCACAATATGATAATAATATTACCGGTGATTTATTAGCATTATTGGGTTCTCTTTGCATAGTGCCATATGTTTTATGTGGAAGAAGTTTAAGAAAAGATATGCATATATTGACTTATAATTTATATGTTTATGGATTAGCAACTACTTTTTTATTTATCTTGATAATAATTTTTCAAATTGAATTATTTAGACTAAGTGTTTATACATACTTTATGCTATTCTTAGTAGCATTGATTCCTCAAGTTATTGGTCACTCATTGCTAAATTGGGTTTTAGGGTATGCAACAGCCGTTTTGGTTACTATTAGTGTTATGGCAGAACCAATAATTGCCACAATTTTAGCAAGTATTATTTTGAATGAAATCCCTACATTTTACTGGTATATGGGAGGATTTTTGATTTTATTAGGAATTTATTTATCTATAAGTGAACTAGAAAATGATTTTATTGATAACGATACCTAAGTTAGCATGAAAAAATGATTTAATGGCCCGTGTCCTTTACCTAATCCAGGTTCATTTTTAATTGCTAGGGTAACATAACTTTTAGCTTCCTCTACGCTTTGTTCTACTGAATAGTTTTTAGCTAAACCTGCAGCTATAGCTGAGGCATATGTACAACCTGTACCATGGGTATTAGCTGTAGGTATACGATCAGCTTTTAAAGTTGTAAATTTTTGACCATCATATATCGTATCATTAGATTTTGAATCATTAGAATGTCCCCCCTTTATTACAACAAAATCAGGACCCATAGAATGTATAATTTTTGCTGCAGATTCAATATCACTAGTGTTATTTATAGTAATCTTACTGAGAACTTCTGCCTCGGGAATATTTGGGGTTACCACAGTAGATAGTGGTAACAATTCGGAAATTAAATGTCCTATTGCATTATCTTGTATTAATTTATCTCCACCTTTAGCTATCATCACAGGATCTACAACTATGTTACCAGTTTTAGAAGACTTAATTTTTTCTGAAATAAGTTTTATAACCTCAATGGAGGCAAGCATTCCTGTTTTAATTACATTTGGATTTAAATCATTTAAGACTGCATCAATTTGTGATTCAATAATATCTATAGGTATTTCATGGATTCCATATACTCCTGTTGTATTTTGGGCAGTAACTGCTGTTATTACTGAACATCCAAATGTACCTAAAGCTGAAAATGTTTTTAAGTCAGCTTGAATTCCTGCACCCCCGCCTGAATCTGAGCCTGCTATAGTCAAACTTACTGGAATTTTCATTTTGTCTCCTCTTATTCAACAAATTCGTTCGTAAATAAATCATTTACGTCTGGTACACTAGTTATCTGGCCGGTATCGTATAACCATTTTGAAAAAACCGCCCATTTATTTTCAGCTTGAGTGCCAAATTTACCTGATTTATCAACCCACAATGGGGCTAATAATTCTACTCCAGGATACTCTATTGCTTCGTCTATTTCTTCATTTGTTGCTTTGATTAAATTATCAATACCTTTTTCAGGGTCAGAAATGGCATCATTATATCCTTTTGATATTGCTCTAGTCATTCGTTTAACAAGGTCTTTATTATTTGCTACCATTTCATCACTAGCTACCAAAACCAATTCATAATAGTCTGGTACACCCCATTGTTCCATTCTCATTACATTGACAGGGAACCCTTCGTTTTCAGCCATAATAGTTTCATGACTTAAATAACATCCTAAACATGCATCAACAGTTTTGCCAATAAGTGGAGGTACAAGATCATATCCAGTGTTGATTAATTCAATTTCTTGTTTTCCTTGTAATCCATCAGCTTTTAATAATGTGTCTAGTAAGTTTTCATTTAACGGGATTCCGGGGTAGGCAATTTTTTTACCTTTGAGGTCAGATGGTCTAGTTATGTTTGATTCTTTGAGTGTCATTATAATGTTCAATGGATGCTGAACAAAAGCCAAAACTGATTTTACGGGAATATTTTTTGATTTAGCTAGAATTAAGTCTGGTTGATAGCTAATCCCAAAATCATCTTGCCCTGCTCCAACAGTCTGTAATACTGTAGATGGATCAGACGGAGTATATATTTCTATATCGATATTTTCATCTTTGAAATATCCTTTTTCTAGTGCAATGTATAATCCAGTATGATTAGCATTTGGATACCAATCTAATGCTAATTTAACTTTTGTATCTTCTTTCGTAGTTTCACAACTTAATACAAATATGCTACTTATTAGAACCACTACAATAGATAAATATTTGAATTTCATTATTACCTCCATTGAAACATATTATTCACTGGGTGATTTCCAGTACACAATTTTTCTTTCGCAATAATTTACTAGCAAAAACAAAAAGAAACCAATAATTGAAAGCAAAAATATTGCAGCAAATACACGTTCAGTTAGAAATTGTGGTTTCGATCTTATCATTAAATATCCTAAACCTTCACTTGAACCTACCCATTCACTAATTACAGCTCCAATTACACTTGCAGCCATGCCTATTCTTAAACCTGTAAATATATAGGGCAGAGAATTAGGTATCTGTATTTTTCTGAAAATCTGAGACTTATTTGCGCCCAAAGTTTTCATCATATTAACTAGATCATCATCAATTGATTTTAATCCATCAATAGTATTAACAGCTATTGGGAAAAATGCAATGAGCCCGACAACAAGTATCTTTGGTAAGAGCCCATATCCAAACCAAACAAGTAAAATTGGTGCGATTGCTATAATGGGTATAGTTTGAGAGGAAATAATAATGGGATAAAGTGCTTTTTCTAATGTTTTTGAATAAACAATAAATCCACCAATCAGTATTCCAGAAACTATAGAAAATGAAAAACCAATCAATATTTCGTATAGTGTTACAAAAGAATGACGTAAAAGTAAATTCCAGTGTTCGTACAATTCAACAACTATATCTGTAGGAACAGGAAGCAACCATTTTGGTACATCTGCTAAATTGCAAGATATTTCCCAAATAACTAATAATGTAAATATTAGTATTAAGGCTGGAAACCACTGAACAAATATATTTTTCAAGTTCGTATTAAATTTTGTGATTCTATGTCCCATATTAATTTTGTATCAAGGGTAAAATTTCTTTTTTAATTGTTATAAATGAATTATCTAATACTATTTCCTGTGGGCGAGGTCGGGGTAGATCAACATTTATAATTTGTATTGAATTCAAGTTGTTATTTTGCATGACATAAATTCTGTCTGATAAAAAGATAGCTTCATCAATATCGTGTGTAACTAAAAGTATCGTTTTGTTAAATTGTTCCCATAGTTGAAGTAACCATTTTTGCATTTGTGATCTAGTTATAGAATCAAGAGCACTAAATGGCTCATCTAACAGCAAAATTTTATTATTAGTTAATATTGTCCTTAGAAATGAAGCTCTTTGTCTCATTCCTCCAGAAATTTGATCAGGATAATAGTTTTCATAACCACTTAAACCAAAAGTATCGAGCAACTTAATTGCTTTTGTTTCTGAAATAGTTTTATTTTCATTTTGTAATTCTAATCCTAGTATCGAATTATCAAGGATAGTTTTCCAAGGCAAAAGTAAATCTTTTTGTTGCATATAACTTAATTTGCCAAGTCGATCTTTTGATTCAATTCCACTAATAATTATTTCACCATTATCTGGGTTATTTAGACCAGAAATTATGTTAAGAAGTGTACTTTTCCCACATCCACTGGGGCCAATTAGGCTAACGAACTCTCCATCATTTATTTGAAAATCAATATTATCTAATATCAATGTATTTTCATTAGAAGATTCATCAACATAACTTTTACTTAAACTTTTAATATCTATAATTGGATTCATGATTATATAAAAAAACCGCTTGGTATGTGCCAGCGGTTCTCATTTAATTTGATTTCCTACGCTGGTATTATCCAGATCAGGTTTAAGGGTCGCTCAATTGAGCCTCTCAGCCTGTAAAATTACAAGCTCCCCCTTAATATTGTATTTGCATTAATTTTTTTTAATTTGCTCCTATTTTTTGTAATATGCGACAGCTTGGATTGCTTTGACTATTTTATCATATCCTGTACATCTACATAAATTTCCCGCAATTGCTAGTCTTATTTCTTCTTCGGTAGGTTTTGGATTTTCATTAAGTAACGCTCTTGCCGACATGAGAAACCCAGGTGTGCAAAAGCCACATTGTAAACTTCCATATTCCATAAAAGCTTCTTGTAATGGATCAAGACCTTCTTTTGAAGCAAGCCCTTCAACTGTTGTAACATTCTGGCCTTCAACTTCTACAGCGAGAGTACAACAAGAAACAATCGCCTTCCCTTCTAATTGGACTGTGCATGCACCACAGTTACCATTACTACAACCTTCTTTAGTACCTGTTAAGCCAATATTGTCTCTCAAAGCTTCTAACAAGGTTTCCCATGGATCAACTAATATTTCTTTAGTTTCATTATTAACTTGAAATCTAACTGGAATTTTAGACACTTTTACCTCCGTGCGAAATTTATTGGTTTTTATAGAGAATCTTCAAGGCATTCGCTAAGAGTTCTGCTAGTTAATACTTTGATTAGTTTTTTTCTATATTCTGATGTTCCACGAACGTCAGAAATAGGGTTAGCAGAATTTGGAGCTAATTTTGAAGCTTCTTCTATATTTTCTTTTGTAAAGTCTTTATTTATTAAGAATTTTTCAGCCTCCTTGGCCTTAATAGGAGTAGGGCCAACTGAAGCAAGTGATATACCGGATGATATACATTTGTTTTGGTCATCTAATTTTACAAAACTTCCAACACCAACTACTGCGATATCCATTTCATTTCTAGGAATGAATCTTTGATATCTACTATAAGTGTTTTCACCTAAGTCTGGTAAAATTATTTCTACAAGAAATTCGTTTGCTTCCATAATATTACGACCAGGACCCGTAAAAAAATTGTTCAATTCAACAATTCTTTCTCCCTTACTACTCACTAGAAGAGCCTTAGCATTGTAACTTAGTAAACTTGGTACAGTATCTGCAGAAGGGGTTGAGTTGCAAACATTTCCCGCTACACTAGCCCTATTTTGTATTTGAACAGATCCAACAAGTCCACAAGCTTGATATAGGCCATAGTATCGTTCTTTAATTTTTGGGAAAGCTGCAGTTGTAGAACAAGAGACAGCTGAACCTAAATGTAGACCATCTCCTTCAATCCATTCAATTCGATTGGTTTCAGGGATTCCTTTGAGATTCACAACTGTATTAGGTTCTCTTCTCCCATTTCTTACCTGATCAATAAGATCACTTCCCCCAATTAGCCCTCTAGTATCCCCAACTTCTTTAGCATTATCAAAAATTGATACAGCTTCATCTAAAGATTTGGGTGCGTAATATTCAAAAGGCTTCATCTAATCTCCGTTCTAATCTTTCAATTAATATATGTTAGTTCAATTATAAACTGCTATTTTTTCGAAAGCAACGAATGAATGACATAATATCAACGTTTTTATTCTAATATTGTCCTTGTAAATGATTTAAACAAATGATAAATTATAAACGTAGTTTTAAAGTGATCGTCAGCTAAGTTGATAAAACACTTTAAGATCAATTCGTTGAGACTGGTGAGGTGGTAACGAGCCCCTTTGGTTTCTTTATTAAAAAACTCTTGCTAGTCTAGTGCAGGGGTTTTTTTTTTGATCAACAGCGCTCAAATCTATATACAAAGAAGAGGAAAAATATGGGTAACAGAACCCAGAATATTCCCTTCTTTTTTATTTTTTGGCTATGAGGGTTTTTATTATGAAAAACCTTAAAAGTATAGAATCCCTCGCGGAATTTGATTATAAATTATCCGATTCTATAAAAAACTTATTAGATATAGACCAACTGGAATTAAATGATTTGGACACAATATTTTCCTTGACGAAAATCATTGATTCCTTTCTTATTAAAAACGACAAGAAATCCTCATTACTCAAGGGTAAAACCATTGTCACTTTGTTTTACGAATCCAGTACTAGGACAAGAGTATCATTTGAAGAAGCAGGCAAACTATTAGGGGCAGATGTCATTAACATGTCTGGTAACGGTACAAGTATAGATAAAGGAGAATCCCTTCTAAATACATCTCTTACATTACAGTCTGCACATACTGACTTGATAGTTGTTCGCCACCCTCATTCTGGTGCTCCATATTTTATGGCAAAAAATTTATCCAAAACAAAAATAATTAATGCAGGTGATGGCTGGCATGCTCATCCAACACAATCGCTTATAGATCTCTATGCTGTAAAACAATCCTTTCAAGATCTCAAGGGTTTGAAGCTTGTTATAGTGGGCGATATTTTACACAGTAGAGTAGCAAGATCGGATATTATAGGTTTCCATAAATTAGGAGTGAATGTATCTCTTTGTGCTCCAAAAAGTTTATTACCTACGACTCTTTTGGATAAAACTGCTATGGATGAGTCTGATCCCTATAAAAATGTCAAAGTTGAATATAATTTAGAAAAGGCTTTAGATAGTGCCGATATTGTTATGCCGTTGCGAATTCAACAAGAGCGGCTAGGAGAAGTCTCAGGTTTTCCTTCATTAAGAGAATATTCATCTCGTTTTCAAATTAACGATAAAACTTTAAAATTTGCAAAACCTAATGCGATCGTTATGCATCCAGGCCCAATGAATGAAGGCGTGGAAATAAGCTCTGAAATTGCTCATAGTGATCGTTCACAGATTGAAAATCAGGTTCGCTATGGAGTTGCGATTAGAATGAGCCTGTTATATTTAATGCTTACCGGAGGTCATTCAAATGAATAAATCTAGTATAGGCGTTAAAAATGTAAGGATAATAGATCCTTATAACGATGTTGATAATGTTTTAGATATTCTTATTGAAAATGGAATAATAACAGGCATTGGTAAAAATATTTTTTCGCAAGATATAAATGGTAACACTGCTGTTATAGATGGAACCGATAAGATTTTAAGTCCTGGTTTTATTGATTTGCACACCCACCTAAGAGACCCTGGACAAGAACATAAAGAAACTATTGAAACTGGAATGAAAGCAGCTGCAAAAGGTGGATTTACAACAATATGTTCGATGCCAAATACTAATCCCCCAGTTGATAATTCAAGTATTGTTAAATATATATTGGATGAATCTAATAAACTTGAATTAATAAAAGTCCTTCCTATTGGTTGTGTTACAAAAGGGAGAAAAGGAACGCAAATTTCTGAGATGTGGGATTTAAAAAATGCAGGTTGTGTAGGTTTTAGTGATGATGGGGACCCAATTTACAATTCTGAAATTATGCAAATAGCACTACAATATAGTGAACATCTCGGATTACCTGTAATAAATCATTGTGAAGATACTCAATTATCAAAACATTCTTCTGTAAATGAAGGAAAAATTTCAAATAGACTAGGATTATCAGGATGGCCAAATCAGGCAGAAGATATTATGATTGCAAGAGATATAGAGTTGGCAAAGAAATATGGTGGTCATTTGCATATAGCTCATGCAAGTACTGCTCGTTCAGTAGAACTTATAAATGATGCAAAAAAACTTGGAGTTAATATTACTGCAGAAGTAACACCGCATCATTTAACTATGACTGATAGTTGGTTTTTAGGGCATCAAAAAGATATTGATGTTTTTGCTTGTCTTGGCAGTGAAGCCTATGATTCTAATTTAAAAGTCAACCCGCCATTAAGAACTAAAACAGATGTAAATTCTTTGTTAGTCGGCTTAAAAGAGGGGATAATTGATGCCATTGCAACTGATCATGCTCCTCATGCACTTCAAGATAAAATTACTACATTGGATGCTGCTGAATATGGGATTAATGGATTAGAAACGGCCTTTACTCTTCTAGCAAGTTTGTATCATCAAAATATGTTAGATATTGCAGAAATTATCAATCGTTTAACACTTGGTCCAGCAAATATAATATCTAATTCCTTAGAAAAGCCTAAAGGAATTATAAAAGGAGAATTAGCTGATATTGTGCTCTTAGATATGAATACTGATTTTACTATATTAGGGAAAGATTTTATATCAAAGAGTAAGCTTACCCCTTTAGAGGGGCTGACATTTAAAGGTAAAGTGATTTTAACTGTAGCTAAAGGGTCTATAGTTTATCAGGAGAATAACAATTAGAAAATTATGAATGGTGAGTCAGGATGCAAAAGGCATATTTAATATTAGAAGATGGATCCATATTTGAAGGTACTAGTATAGGATTGACTGGAACAAAATATGGAGAAGTTGTATTCAATACCAGTATGACTGGTTATCAAGAAATTTTAACAGATCCTTCATATTCAGGTCAGATTGTAGTAGCTACTTATCCATTAATTGGAAACTATGGGATAAATAGCAATGATTCACAATCTAAACAGATACAAGTAAAAGGTTATGTTATTAGAGAATATTGTGAATTTCCAAGTCACTTTGATTCTGAATCTGATTTAGACACCTATCTTAAAAGTAATGATATACCTGGTATTTTTGATATTGATACTAGAGCTGTGACAAAAAAGTTAAGATCCACTGGTTCGATGATGGGGTGTATCACAAATAATCCAAAACCTGAAGAAGAATTACAAAACTTATTAAATCAACCTCATTATCTAGAAGTAAACCATGTTTTATCTGTATCTTCTGATACTCAATATAATTGGAATCAAGAAGATAATAGTTCATTAGGTCGTCTTAAAATTGCAGTTATCGATTGTGGCGTTAAATTCAATATATTAAAAAGTTTATCAACACGTGGATGTCAAGTTGAGGTTTTTCCAGTAAATGCTTCACTGGATAAAATATTAGAAAATGATCCTGATGGCGTTGTAATTTCACCTGGACCAGGCGATCCATCAATGCTGGATCAATTGTCAAATACTGTAGAGCAATTAGTCAAAAACAAACCTATTTTTGGTATATGCCTCGGAAATCAAATGATAGCTAGGGCATTAGGTGCAAATACATTTAAATTAAAATTTGGGCATCATGGAGGAAATCATCCAGTAAAAGACATAAGAAGTGGCAAGGTAACAATAACTTCTCAAAATCATGGATTTGCTATTGATAAAGATACATTACCTAAGGATTTATCGGTAAGCCATGTGAACCTTATTGATGGAACTGTTGAAGGGATAGAACACAATTATTTACCAGTTATGGGTATTCAGTTTCATTCTGAAGCCTCTCCTGGACCTTTAGATAATACATATTTATTTGATAGGTTCATAGAAAAAATTAAGGAGGAACAAAATGGTTAATGATGCAGATAAAAATAATGCAAATAATCAATCTTCTAGAGGGCGTTGGCAGGTTCTTTTAATTGAATATGAATTACTAGATGCATATTGGTCTCAACTACAACAAAGAGTCTGGATGAGTGGATTAGTTTTAGTTAGTCTTTCAATGTTTGGTATCGTATTCTTATTAACTGTAATGGACCCTACAAGACCCCAAACAACTAATAGTGCTGGATTAATTGCTATTATTGCATCTCTTCTTTCTATTGGATGGTGGTTACTTTTGAGAAGAATGTTTGCAGGGCAAAAAATTGCAGAAATTCGACGTAACGAAATAGAAAAAGAATTGGGTATGAGATCTAGTTTATATTTGACATTTTTGAGACAAAATCAAAAATCAGGTCCTAGAAAATCATCAAATCTCGCGCGAAAAATTGCTGATGGTGATGATGAATTAGAGCTTGATTTAGTGAATTTGAGTGCAAATCCAGATTCTAGTTCCTGGTTACCAGGTTTTATTTCTGATCGTTGGGTATGGAGTGTTATTCCATGGTTATTGATCGGATGTTGGATTGCACTTTATGTAATCAAGTCAAATATGTAACTTCCCACACTGGCAAACATTGGATTGTTAAATTAATAACCTGATTAAATATGATAAGAATAATATGTAGAAGGAATTAAATGGGATTAGATAAAGATATTAAAAAAGTATTAATAATAGGTTCTGGACCAATTGTTATAGGTCAAGCAGCTGAGTTTGATTATGCTGGTTCGCAGGCATGTAGATCAATAAAAGAGGAGGGTGTTGAAACAATTTTAATTAATTCTAATCCGGCCACAATTATGACTGATACTGGCATAGCTGATCATATATATATTGAACCATTAACAGTTGAAGTAATTACTCAAATTATCGATAAAGAGAGACCAGATGGCTTATTACCGACATTAGGCGGACAAACCGGTTTAAATTTAGCAGTTCAACTGTCAGATTTGGGAATCTTAGATAAATATAATGTTCGCTTACTTGGAACACCTATTGAAACGATTAAAAAAGCTGAAGATAGAGATCAATTTCGAGACCTTCTAATCGAAATTGGTGAACCTGTTCTTCCTAGTGTCAGCATTACTTCTATTGAAGAAGCTCGTTTTAAAGTTGAAGGAATGGCGTTACCATTAGTAGTTAGGCCAGCATTTACCCTTGGAGGGACAGGTGGCGGTGTTGTATATGATTGGGAAGAATTCGATCAAGTAATCAATGATGGATTAAAGGCAAGTCCTGTAAGTCAGGTTCTCATAGAAAGCTATCTTTTAGGCTGGAAAGAGCTTGAGTATGAAATAATGCGGGACGCTGATGATGCTTGTTTAACTATCTGTGTAATGGAAAATATGGATCCAATGGGAGTGCATACTGGCGATAGTATAGTTGTTGCTCCGAGTCAAACTTTATCTGATAAGGAATATCAGATGTTGCGTTCAGCTAGCCAAAATATAATAAAGAATCTAGGGATAGAAGGTGGGTGTAATGTTCAGTATGCCTTGAGGCCGAACCCTATGACACAACCTGAAAATATTAACGTCTCAAATCATGAATCCGAATACTATGTTATTGAAGTGAATCCTCGTGTTAGTCGAAGTTCGGCTCTAGCCAGTAAGGCTACAGGATATCCTATAGCAAGAGTAGCATCAAAGATAGCTATAGGTAAAACTCTTGATGAAATTGATAACCCAATTACTGGAAAAACGTCTGCAGCATTTGAACCTGCACTTGATTATTGTGTGGTAAAAATTCCTAGATGGCCATTTGATAAATTCCCAACTGGTGATAGGAATTTAGGGATTCAAATGAAGGCAACTGGCGAAGTTATGGCAATTGATAGAACCTTTACTGCAGCTTTACAGAAAGCTATTCGTTCACTAGAAATTAGTGGGCACTCTCTTTTATGGGAAAGTTCTGAATGGAATACAGAAGATTTTTCTATAGAAGATTTACCACTTTATTCTAACGATAATAGGTTGTGGGCAATATTTTCAGCTCTACGAAAAAATGTTTCTGTTGAAAAACTTTGTTTAATTACAGGTATTGATCCTTGGTTTATTAATTCTTGTAAATTGATTGTTGATATGGAAAAGAGCCTATTATCTCAACCACTTGATTATGATTTATTAAAAAAAGCAAAAAAAATGGGATTTTCAGATGACCAAATTGCAACATTAACGGATCGATTAGTTGGCCAGATTCGTCAACAAAGAAAAGAAATGGGCATAATTCCTGTATATAAAATGGTAGATACGTGTGCTGCAGAATTTGAAGCGGAAACACCTTATTTTTACAGCACATATGAACAAGAAAATGAAGCTGAACCCTTAGAAGGGGAAAAAGCTTTAGTAATCGGTAGTGGACCAATTAGGATAGGCCAAGGAATTGAATTTGACTATTGTAGTGTACATGCTGCATGGGCATTACAAGAGGAAGGTACTTCAAGTATTATTGTAAATTCTAACCCAGAAACTGTTTCAACAGATTTTGACACCAGTAGCCGTTTGTATTTTGAACCTCTTGATGAAGAAAGTATTTTAGATATTATTGATAATGAGACTGGCGAAAAAGATAAGGCCAGTATTCCTCCCTGTGTGGTTCAATTTGGAGGACAAACTGCCATTAATCTTTCACAAAGTTTAGGTAGGCATCAACTACCTATTTTGGGTTCATCTGCTGAGGCAATAGACATTGCGGCAGATCGTGAAAAGTTCGAACAATTTCTGCATTCTTTGGATATTCCACAACCTGCTGGTGCTGTAGTTTCTAGTGTAGAGGATGGCATAAAAATTGCTGAAAAGATTGGTTATCCTGTGTTAGTTCGTCCAAGTTATGTTTTAGGTGGACGGGCTATGGAAGTTGTGCAAACACCTACTGAATTAATTCGATACCTTACTGAAGCTACAAAAGTAGGTGCTACAAATGATGTATTGATTGATAAATATGTTTCTGGAAGGGAAGTTGAAGTTGATGCTATATGTGATGGTACTGATGTATTAATACCTGGAATAATGGAGCATATAGAGCGGGCTGGTGTCCATAGTGGGGATTCTATGGCTGTTTACCCAGGAATTACCTTAGATCCAGATACGATTAAACTTATTACAGAATATACTATAAAGATTGCACTAGGTTTAAAAACCCAAGGTTTGATAAATATTCAATTTGTTATTGAGCATGATCAAGAATCGGAAAAAAAACCAGTTGTATACATTATTGAAGCTAATCCAAGATCTAGTAGGACAGTTCCTTTTATGTCTAAGATAACAGATATTCCTATGGTTTCACTTGCTACAAAAATTATGCTTGGGAAAAAATTGTCTGACATGGGGTATACCTCAGGCTTATATGCACATAATGGGTTATATGGTGTTAAAGCTCCAGTATTTTCAATGTCGAAATTAGCTGGGGTTGATACATATTTAGGACCAGAAATGAAGTCGACTGGTGAGGTTATGGGGATTGATTACAATATTCCTTCCGCGATATCAAAAGCATTACTAGCTGGTGGTTATTCTATACAACCAAATAACTCAATATTAGTTAGTATATCTGATAGAGATAAACCTGATGCAATTGACTTAATGAAGCAATTAGCTGAGTTTGGTTGTGATTTATATGCAACTGAAGGTACTGGTGCAATGATTGAAGCATTAGGTCTGAATGTAAAAATGATTACGAAGCGTATAGCAGAAGGTCATCCTAACGTTGTTGATGTCATACAAGATGGTACAGTAGATGTTGTGATCAATACAGAATCAAGTTTAACATCTGTTATCCGTGACGGATTTGAAATTAGAAGAAATGCAGTTGAAAGACGTATACCATGTTTTACATCTCTTGATACAGCTAGAGCGGCAATAGAAAATTTATTTAGTGTTAATCAAAACTATAATGTAAAGTCATCTGAAGATTATATAAAAGATGTTCCAGAACATAATAATTTTTACCCTTATATTGATGTCCCAAAGTTTTTGTTATAGTTGGACTATACTAGTAAAATAGAGAGAGAATTGTTTTGAAGTTTTACCAGAAATTAGACACAATAATAAATAAAAATAATAGCCTACTTTGTATTGGACTAGATCCAATAAAAGAAAGTATGCCTGTGAGTGATATTTTTCAATTCAATCAATCAATAATCGATAACACATTTGATTTGGTATGTGCTTATAAGCCTAATTTTGCTTTTTATGAATCTGAGGGCCTAGAAGGGCTTCGTGCCTTAGAAAGAACTGTTGATCATATTAAATCTGTAGATGAGGATATAATTATTATTGGGGATGCTAAAAGAGGAGATATTGGTCATACAGCTAAAGCTTATGCAGATGCTTTATTTAATTTTTGGGATTTTGATGCTATTACTATTAACCCCTTTGCAGGATATGATTCTGTTGAACCTTTTTTATCTTATGATGATAGAGGGGTTTTTGCGTGGGTAAAATCCTCAAATCCAGATGGTAAAATTTTTCAAGATCTACAGGTTATAGTTAATGATTCAGTAAATACCACAGTATCTTTTTATGAGTATATGATTCAAGAAATAATGAAGTGGGACAAAAATAAAAATCTAGGGTTAGTAGTTGGTGCTACCTATCCGGAAGAGCTTGGTGTTGCGCGTAACTTAGCCCCAGAATCTCCTATTCTAATTCCAGGTGTTGGTTCACAATCTGGAGCACTAAAAGAATCCCTTGAAGCAAGTGTGAATCGTTTAACTAATCGTTCAATTATTAATTCATCTCGTGGTATTTTATACTCTACATTAGAGAAAGATTTTCATAATAAAGCTCGAGAAAAAGCAGAAAATCTTCGTTTAGAAATACAAGAAATCATAAGTTATTTGGTTTAGATCAAACCAAATAAATTCATTTATAGATCATAAGTTGTTCTAATTTAATACTAATAGTGATTATATTGATTTAATTTCCTATATTATGCTCTTTTTGTATATTGACATGTTAATAAGCAAAAATGGATAATTTTATTAGTTAATTACAACCAAATCTTTAGGTTGCTAGAAATGCATGAAGTGAATGTCGATAGTATTAGGGTTAGCTTAGTTAATTATCAGCGTGTTGTTATTTTGAAAGATAAGACTTCTGGTAAATCTATTCCTATCTGGATCGGCTCTGCTGAGGCAGATTCTATAGCGGTCAAACTTCAAGGAGTTTCAGTCCCACGACCATTAACCCACGATTTAATGAAATCTATGATTGATTTATTTAATGGTGAACTGCAATGCATAAATGTGACAGATCTTGAAGACGAAACTTTCTTTGCTCAGTTGGTATTCAATGCAAAAGGAAAATTATTGGAACTAGATGCACGACCAAGTGATGCAATAGCTATAGCTGTTCGCGCAGAAGTTCCTATATATGTTGCAGACAAAGTCTTAGAAAAGGCTGGAGTATTTTTGGATGAAGAAGGGAATCCTCTTAATAAGACAACAAAAAATGAGAGCACCTCTGAGTCCCAAAATTCTAAAGATTTATCTTCAGATGAGATAAATAGCATGTCTGCTTTTTCCGAATTTATTAGTGGTTTAGACATGGAAGGTTTAGGGAACTCAGATAATAAGCAATAGGGTGATTGACCCTGTCTATTGCTTGTGATAAACTTCACGAGGTTTTGTGAAACTATGAGAGATAACTTGTTGTTAACAGCAAGGATTATGGGGCTAGGTTGGTATGTTGCCATAAGCATCTTATTGGGTGCTTTTGCAGGTATGTGGCTAGATCAAAAATTTCATACAGGTCCATTTTTAATGGTAATTGGAACATTTACTGGTTTAGCAATCGCTTCATACGGTACCTACAAAATGTTAAAGTCTATCTTTTCAGGCTTATAGATTTTAACGGTCCTGATTTGAAAGGAATAAATGCAATTGAGCTTGAATAAAAGTTTAGTTTATGGTTTTGGAGTAGCACTACTAGCACTGTTTGTTGTTGGTTTTATTGTCGGTGCTATAGGTTCAAAATTTACTGATAGTAACCCATTTTTAAAAAAACCTGAAGTCCATTTACCTCCACAACTAATATACGATCCTTTCACTACTGAATCACATGGAGAATCACATGATGCCCATTCAAAGGAATCAGACGGTCATGGCCATGAAAAAGATGAACATCATGGAGAAAAAGACGCTCATCATGGTTTACCTAATCATTTTGTGGTTACAAATACCCTAATATCCTCATGGAT